>JAPKZL010000233.1 GCA_026393795.1 Candidatus Aminicenantes bacterium
GCGTTTCCGCGAGGACCCGGTCCGCATCTGGCGGGTGATCCGCTACGCCAGCCGGGCCGGATTTGCCATCACCGCCGATACGGAGCTGGAAATCGCCGGCCAGCGCCACCTGCTGGCAGATTGTTCCGGGGCGCGCCTGTTCGAAGAGCTCGGCAAGGATCTTGGCCACGCCGAAACCCGACTGGTCATGGCCGGGCTGAGGGAGCAGGGCATCCTCAGGCATGTCATCGGCCGGGCCGGCGCCGATTACGAGAGCGACCCGGCTTTATTCGCCAGGCTCCTGCACCTCCTGGCCCAGGCCGATGGCGAGAAAGCCCGGGGCGGCAGCATCTTTCTCGACGAAATGGCCGCGATTCTCTTTTGGCCCTGGTTGGAACCGCTTTTTGCCGCGGAGCCGGGGGACATGCACCCGCTGCTGAAAAAAGCCTTCGACGATGCCGGTATGAAAGTGAGCCTGCCCAAGAGCCTTCGCGCCCAGGCCATCGAGATCCTGGTCTTGGCCGGCAAGATGATCCGCGCCCTGGGCAACGGGCGCATGCGCTGGGTGCTGCGCGAGCGGCCGCCGTACGCGCCGGCCGCGCGGCTGTGTTTCCTGATCGCGAAAGGCCGAATGCCCGGGAAAGAAGAATCCTTCGAGAGCCTTTTCCGGGAGGCTTTCCCCCAGATCCCGACCTCGGACCGGCGGCAGCGGCGCCGGCGGCGCCGCCGGGGATAAAGCGCACGCCGCAGTCGATTCCAGTCCTCGGCAGGGCTTGTTATAATCCCGAAACGACGATGTTCTCGAATACCAGGCTGGGGAAGCGCCGGGACGAGTAAAGAAACGGATCGTTGGCCACTTCGATCAGCTTGTTCCAGAATTTCAGATGATTGTCGGCGATATTCATTTCAGCCACGGCTTGCACCGGCTCTCCCTTTGCAAACAGCTGGCCGCTGATCCCGATCGAGGTGTCGCCGGTGGTCGGGTTGGAGTTGCCGCCGATGAATCCAGTGATCAGGATGCCCCGGCCCAGGTCCTTCATGATCTCCTTGACCGAGCGCGGCCCGGGGGGGATGACCAGATTGGCCGCGCTGCCCGATGTCGGCTCCACGCCCAGTTTGCGGCTGTAATACCAGTCGATGAAGAATTCCTTCAGGATGCCGGCTTCGATCATGGTCCTTTTTTTGGCGCTGAAGCCGTCGCCGTCAAACAGGCGGCTGCCCAATCCGCCTTTGATGAACGGATCGTCGATCAAGGTGAGGTGCTTGCTGGCGACCGGCTGGCCCTTCTTGTCGGCCAGGAAAGACCGTTTCTGCTGGATGCTGCGGCCGAACATGGCGGCCATGAGCCCGCCGAAGATGCGGCCGACGTTCTGGTTTTCGACGATCACCGGCAGGGTTTCGGTCTTGATTTTTTTGGCGCCCAGCATGGCCAGCGTCCGCTGCGCCGCCTCAATCCCGATCGCCTCGGTGCCGGGCAGGTCCTTGCGCGCGACGGCCACGGCATAGCTGTAACCGTTCGGCCGGCGATCGCCCTCGTCCTTGGCCGTCATCTCGGCGAAGACAGAATAGGTGGTCCCCTGCGCATAGCCAAAGAAACCATTGCTGGTCATCTGCAGCGATTCCTGGGCCCCGTCTTGCTCTTGGGCGGTGACCGAAACGACTTTGTCTCCGCCTTGCCGCAGGCAGGCTTTCTCCAGCGACTTGACCATTTCGTGCCTGGCTTCGGGAGAAAAAGATTTGTAGGCGGGATCGACCAGCTCCAGGTCGACTTCGGCCCGGCCTTCGTAGTATGTGGGGTCGGGGAGGGTGCGCAGCGGGTCCTCGGCCAGAAGCTTGGTGGCCGCGACGGCGTTGGCGATGAAATCCTGGAGGGCCCCTTTTCTGAGGTCCGACGTGCTCTGCAGCGAGAAGCGGCCGTTGGCATAAATTTCGATGTTCAGCGCCTTGGTGGAAGCTTCCTTGATGTTCTCGGGCCGGCGGTCGCGGTAGCTGATTTCAACCGAGCGGTTGCTGTCGAGATTGACCTTGCAGTGATCGGCGCCGGCCGATTTCGTGGCCTTGATCACCCAGGCGACCAAATCTTGCATTTCCTTGTTCATGCTCATTCTCCTCATTTTCACGATTTGACGCCGCCCACGGTCAATGACTTGACCAGACATGACGGCTGCCCGAAGCCGACCGGGACGCTCTGGCCGCCCTTGCCGCAGGCGCCGGTTCCGCCCTGGTGCAATTCGAGGTCGTTGCCCACCATGGTGATGTCCTGAAGCATTTTCGGGCCGTTGCCCATGATATTGATATCTTTAATGGTGGCGGTCAGTTTGCCGTTTTCGATCATCCGCCCTTGCGACACATAGAAAGCGAAGTCGCCTTCGCCGATGTTGACCTGGCCGTTGCTGACATTCTGGACATAAATGCCTTTCTGGGCGCCGCGGATGATGTCCTCGGCCGAAGCCGCGCCGGCCAGCATGATCGTGTTGCGCATGCGCGGCTGCACATAGTGCTGGTAGCTCTCGCGGCGCCCGTTGCCGGTCGGCTTCAGCTTGTAGAAGCGGGCCGATATCTTGTCGTGCATGTAGCTCTTCAAGATGCCGTTTTCGACCAGCACCGTCCGCTGCCCGGGGGTTCCCTCATCGTCGAAATTGATGGAACCGAGCAGGTTGGGGATGGTTCCGTCGTCGATGATGGTAATGAACGGTTCGGCGACTTTTTTGCCGATCATCGTGCAATAGGTCGACGTCTTTTTACGGTTGAAATCGGCTTCCATACCGTGGCCGATCGCTTCATGCAGCAGGATCGCGGTCACGCCGGGAGCGAAAACCACCGGCATTTCGCCGGCGGGCGGCTGGACGGCATCGAAAAGCAGCAGGGCGTCATGGACGGCCTTGGCGGCGATCTCGTCGATCGCGTTCTGGTTAAAGTAGGAAAAATCCCGGCGTCCGCCCAGATTCCATCCCGCCTGTTCGCGCCGGCCGTCCTTTTCCGCCACGACCAGCGCCGTCAGATAATCCCTGGGCTGGAGATCTTCGGCCTTGCCGCCTTGTGAATCGACCACCAGAATCCGCTTCTGCTGGTCGTGAAAATTGGCGGTGACCTTGACCACCAGCGGCGAAAGGGCGAAACATTTCTCGTTGAGCTTCTGCACCAGCGGCAGTTTCGCTTCCAGCGCCACCGCGGTCAGCAATTTCTCCAGGGGATAATAATTCTTGGTTTCCAGCCACGAGAACTTGCCGGCCGGCTTTGTGCGCACGCCGCTGGCGATGGTGGCGGCGATGGCGGCGGCATTGAGCATGGATTTTTCGCTCAACTCCTGGGTGAATCCATAGCCGACCTGGTCGCCTTTCACGGTGCGGATGCCCACGCCGAGCGCCACGTCGCTGAAAGCGCGGTTGACTTGGCCGTCTTCCAGGATGATCCAATTGCCGATGGTGTGCTCGAAGTAAAGGTCGGCGAAATCGCCGCCCCGGGCCAGGGCCGCGGCCAGCACCTTCCGGCACAATGCATCGCTGATGCCGAACTCCCGCTCAAAATAGCCCGGTTTTTCGGCCGCCAGCAACTGCGGCCAGCCTCCGGAAAGGATGGGCACGGCCGCGCCCATGGCGGCCACTCCGGCGGTGGTTTTCAAAAAAGAACGTCTGGTCATTTCGGTCATGGCAACCTCCTCGATCCGTTGCTCGCAGCCGGCGAGCCTATGATATAGAATATTAATAAGACGTTTTATTTAAAAGAAAGTTTCGAACCCGGGAGATTCATTTGATCCCCTGCAGGCCGGCCAGCGCTTTTTCAGCCATCCGGTTTTGAAAGGCGGCCAGTTCCGCTCCGCTCCGCGGCATTTTTAAAAATTCATCGGTCAGAGCGAATATTTCCCTTTCCGTTTCCAGCAGCCGCGGCAGGAATCCGGTCCCTTGACGGTTGTCCAGCCGGGTCACGTCCAGGTAAGCGCGGCGGTCGGTTTCCGGGTAAGGCCGGGCCTTTTTTTGCAGCCGTTTCGCCTCCAGGTAGATGGCCGCTTTTTCGCCCTGTTGCAGCGGGGCGGTCGACGCGCCGGCCTCCACCCACATCGGCACGGCGATGGAAAACAGCGGTTCGCCCAGCATGACCCAGAGGGTGGCCAGGGAGTTTTCCCGGCCCGGCATCCGGCCGCAGACGATGATGGCCGCCGACGTGGAATCGCGGTCGATGGTGTCGCGGGTGGCGATCCAGAACGGCTGCTTGGCGGAAATTGCCTTGAACTGCGGCCAGGCGGGCTGGCGGACCAGGGCATGCCCGGTATCGCGGCTGAACTGGCTGAGGATTTGCTGATGGGAGAGCGGCAGGGGAAGGACTTGGCGGAACAGCTGGCTGGCCCTTTCGAAGCGCAGGTAGCCGGCCCCGGCTTCCGCTTCGCCGCTACGGGCAAAATTGGTGTTGATGATGTATTTTTCCGGGAAATCGGCCGTCCGGAATTTCTTGTAGGCATGGTTGGAAACCTCGAACAGAGCCGTTTCGCCGGCGGCATCCAGCACCCCGAAGTTGGCCAGGCTGCCCAGGCTGGGCCCCAGGTTTTCCTGGATGTAGCTTTCGAAGTCGGCCACGCTGGCGCAGCGGCGCAGGGCGTCGGCCATGATCGTCCCTTCCATATCCTTGACCTCGCCGCCCTTTTCGGGAAGGTTATAGGCCACCGAGTTGAAAATGGCGAATCCGGCCGAGTTCAAGCCCGCGTAGACCCAGCGCCCGGAGCGGTCTTCGGCGTTGACCAGCGCCAGGTAGGAAAAGGGATTTTCCTTGACGAAGATGATCTTGTTGCTCAGGAAATCGGTATCGCGGTTTTTCCAAAGCAGCGGCCGGCCGGTAGCGGAAGCGCTGGAGCCGATGACGGCGGTCGTGCAGGCCAGATCAGGCAGCGGCAGCCCGATTGCCGCGATCATGGCCACGGACAGGAAGAAGAGCCATTTTTTCATGGATACCTCGCTTTTTTCTGCATGATAGGAAAATCCCGACCGAAAGTCAATCGGGCGTCGGAGCGTGAAGCGCCGTCGGTTTTATGCTACAATGGCCGTACCCGGGCAGGAGCGGGCGTTCAAAATGAGTTCTCCATCCCAGTGGCCGGTTATGCGCATCTTCACTCGCTGGTTCGGCGCCGCCAACAATGCCGCCGAGGGGATCCTGCAGGCCGCCAAGACCCAGCGTCATCTGCAGTTCCACCTGCTGACCGCGTGCGCCGTCCTGCTCGGCTGCTTTGTCATCGGACTGGACAAGCTTGAGTTCGCGGCCATCGCCCTGATTACCATCGTGGTCATCGTCGCCGAGTTGTTCAATTCAGCGCTGGAGGCGGCGGTGGACCTGGCCAGCCCGGATTTCAAACCGCTGGCCCGCATCGCCAAGGACATTGCGGCCGGAGCGGTGCTGATCAGCGCCGTCGGCGCCCTGGTCATCGGCACCATGATCATCGGGCCGCACCTGGTCAAGATCTGGCGGGGGTTTTATCGCATCCCGCGCCACACGGCCGGTAATATCGCCGTTCTGGCCCTGATCCTGATTATGGAGATCGTGATCTTCATCAAGGCCTATGGCGGGGTCGGCCATCCGCTGCGCGGCGGTTTTCCCAGCGGCCATACCGCTTCGGCGTTCTCGCTCTGGATTTCCTTAATCCACATGACCGCCAATCCCTGGCTGATCGGCCTGGGACTGCTGGCGGCCGTTCTGGTCGCGGCCAGCCGCTTGCGCATGCAGGTCCATACCTTCCGCGATGTCTTTTTCGGCGCCCTGCTGGGTTCATCCATCACCCTGGTCCTTTTCAGGGTATTTTGGCACTGACATGTCCATAAGCAAAACCAGGCTGTTGGCTTTTGGCGCGCTGCTGGCCGCGTTGCTTGCCTGCGCCGCTCCGCGCCTGGCCCCGGTGGCGGAGATCAGCCCGCCGCTGATCCAGGAAGAGGTGTTCGCCTGGAGCGGGCAGGTTGCCGGCCAGGCGTTGTTTTCCTGCCGGGAGGGGATCGGCTGGGTCGACGCGGCCGGGCAAATCGTCACCTGGAGTCCCGAAAAAAGAGCCGCCGGCACTACCTGGCCCCTGCCGTTCGCGGTCAGCGATCCTCCCTTCCGCCAGGGCGATTTCCTGGCGCTGAAAAGCCAGGCGGAAGATCAATGGCTGGTTTTTGACCTGGCCAGGATGGAAACCCGGTTTGCCCTGCGCGACCTGCGGGCCAAACAGATCCTGGGCGTCGATGGCGATCATCTGGTGTATGTGGATGGGGAAAACCTGGTGGTGCACAGCCGGCAGGAGCCGGCCGGACTCTTTCGCTGGCCGGCCGTTGAAAAGAAATTTTTCAAACTGGGCCAGAACCTGGAACGGCAGCCGTTCATTTCCGGTGGCGCCATCATTATCGCCCCGGCCGACAACAATGTCTTGCGCGTGAGCAACAGCGGCAGCGTGCGCTGGTGGCTGGCACTCCATTCCATCCCGCAATTCGATCTCCTGCCCATGGCCGACCATCTGGCCGCCTTCTTAATGAACCAGGAAATCAAATTCATCAACCTCCGCCGCCAGCAGGAAACGGTCTTTAAAATTAATGGCCGCCCAACCGGCATGCCTCTGGCCTATCAGCACGACCTGTATTTTTTTCTGGCAGCCGAAAAAATGCAGAAACTGCAGCGCGTCGGCAACCAGGTTGGCATTGAATTGACTCTGACTCCCGACAAAGCACTGTTGCTGGGCAACCCCATCACGTTTTCTATCCTGACCAACAATCTGCTCAAACCCCGTCTCCTGGCCACAATCCGCGATGAGGCCGGGCAAACGGTTTTAACTAAAAAAATCGAGCTGGCCAAGAGCGCTCTGCTGGTGTGGATACCCGTGCAGGCGGGAATTTATCGAATGCATGTGAGCGCTGCGGCGCTGAACCGTATTGAAGAGAAAGAGATTTCTTTTCAGGTTTTCGATCCGCGTGAAATTTTCCTGAATTTGTACCTGTTTTTTTAACGGAACCCGGAGGAACGATGAAAAAGCTACGCCTGCTTCTGCTGGCCGTCGCGGTCTTGGGGTTTGCCGCCCCGGCCCAGGAAAGAAACGTGTGCATCCTGGAAACCGCCAAGGGCACGCTGGCTTTTGAAATGTTTCCCGAAGTGGCGCCGCGCACGGTGGCCCGGATCAGCGAACTGATCGCCGCCGGTTTTTTCGACGGCCTTGTATTCCATCGCGTGGTGGCCGATTTCGTAGTCCAGGCCGGCGATCCGACCGGCACGGGCGAAGGCGGCTCGGGCCAGACCATCCCCGCCGAATTTTCGCATCTCCATTATATCCGCGGCAGCGTGGGCATGGCCCGCAACGATGATATCCATTCCAACGACAGCCAGTTTTTCATTTGCATCAGCGATCAACCGCATCTGGACGGCAAATACACCCTGTTCGGGCAGGTGATCCGCGGCGCGGAGGTTTTGGATCGCATCCGCCAGGGCGACAAGATCCTGTCCATGCGCCTGGAAAAAAAGTAAATGTTCGCCCCCCTGGCTTCCTGGCTCCGCGGCCAAGGCATCGTTTGCCGGGAAAACGCCGCCATCGGCCCTTTCCTCTATTTCAAGATCGGCGGCAAGGTCGGATTGCTCGTCGTTTGCACGTCGCCGGCCCAGATGGCTGCCAGCCTGCAGAAGATCATCGCCGCGGGGATTCCCCACCTGGTCATCGGCGGCGGCTCCAACATCGCTTTCGCGGACGACCTGACCGAGGCCGTGGCGCTGGTTTACCAGAGTGCGCTGAAGCCGTCGGCGGCCGCGCGCCTTGTGGACGGCCAGGCGCTGCAGGTCGACGGCGGCGTTAAAAACCAGGTTTTCCTCTCCTGGTGCGCCGCAGGCGGCGCCGGCGGCTTTGAGTTTTTGTCCGGCATCCCCGGCACCATGGGCGGGGCGGCGGCGGTCAACGCCGGCGCTTTCGCGAGTTCCATGGCCGATGTCGTGCTGGGCGCCGATATCCTGGACAGTCGCGGCACCGTGGCGGCGATTGACGCCGACCGTTTTGCCTTCGGTTACCGCGAATCGCGCTTCAAGTTTGGCACGGAAACGATCCTGTCCCTGCGCCTGAAATACAGCCCGGCCGAGCCGGCGGCCATCGCCGCCGGAATCAAGAAAAACCTGGATTACCGGCTGAGCCACCATCCTTCCTACCGCACCCCTTCGGCCGGCTGTTTTTTCAAGAACCCCTCCCTGGGTTCAGGCAGGCGTTCGGCCGGAAAACTCATCGAGGCGTGCGGTTTGAAGGGCGTAACCTGCGGCGGCCTTGCCGTGGCTGTTGAGCACGGCAATTTTTTGCTCAACCGCGGCCATGCTTCCTTCGCCGACCTGCAATGCTTGGAAAACGAAATCAAAAAGACCGTGGCAACGCGCACCGGGGTCGATCTGGAGCGGGAAGTGATTTACGTGGCGGCGGACGGAAAAAAATACTGACGAAAGCGCCGTTTCCAGGATAAAAAAAAGAGCCCTCCGGGCGGAGGGCTCATTCGCTTAAAACTCGCTTAAATGATTTATTGAAGCTTTCTGGCAGAGCGCGTGGCCATGGGCAGTTTGCCGCTGCCGGCGCTGCCGCTCGTGCGGGTCGCCGTCCAGGTGCCGGTGTCGACGACGGCGTTGTTATTAAGGTACTGCACCGTTCCGCTCATTTTGTCTTTTTCGTCAAACGCGCCGTCGAATACCCATTTGTATGTATAACCGGCGATAGAGAATTCGAAGTGGACGTTCTTGCCGTCGACGGTGTAGGTGCCCGTATCGTCGAATTCTGCCAGTGTCAAGGTGCCCGATGCCTTGTCGCCGCTGAAGATGATGGTCGTGGCTCCCTCCGTCCAGATGGTATCGGTTTCGCTCCAGGTGCCGACGATGTCGTAACTGGTCTTCAAGACCACCAGGAACAGGACGGCGGCCACGGCGACGACACCCACCCCGATCAGCACGATGGGCAGGATGCTCTTTTTCTTGCCCACAACCCCGCTGTTGCCCTCTTCCTCGATGAAGCGCGGCCCTTGTTCCGTGTTGGCCGCACTGATTTGCTCGGTCGTGTTGGCGGCGGCCGCTTCGCAGGGCATGGTGGAGACCTGCAACAGTCCCATGAATGTCAACGTGACCAGCAGCGCGACCCATTTTTGTTGCTTTTTGATCATGATCAATTGCCTCCTTTAAGCATTCGTACTACGTATATACAGAGTTCTTTCCCATATGTCAATGCTTTCGCTCTGGCGCTGGCTATTATGCCCAATGGGTCAAAAAAAAGAGCCTTCCCTTGGGAAAGCTCTTTTCTTTGTCTGGCAGCGAATTAAATTTACTAAACCTGTGTTACCTACACCCGTTCAGCGCGGTTGTCTCCGGATTGAATCCCTTTGCGGAACTTGCGAGGCGATCTGCGACACGGCGGCGGTGGTCGTGCTGCGCGTGGCCGTCCACGAACCGGTATCGGTGATCCCGGACGGTTTGTTCATGTGCCAGGTACCGCTGAGCGTATTCTTGTCGGTGAAGCTGCCCTCGTAATGGTATTCGTAATTGTTCGGATTTGCAGCCCAATACTGAATAAAATCGACCGCTTTGTCGTTTACCGTATAGCTGCCCGTATCGGGATCGTCGCCGCCCCACGTGTCGAAGTCGACGCGAACCGTTCCGCTGGTCTTGCTGCCGGTGAATGTCAAGTAGCGGGTCACGGGAGAATATCCGCTTTCTGTTCGCTGCTGAGTCCATTCGCCCGTGATGTCGTAACTGGATTTCAAAACCACCAGGAACAGGACGGCGGCCACGGCGACGACGCCCACGCCGATCAGGACGATGGGCAGGATGCTTTTTTTCTTGCCCACGAACCCGCTGTCCCCCTCTTCCTCGATGTAGCGCGGCCCTTGCTCGGAGTTGGCCGCACTGATCTGCTCGGCCCTGTCGGCGGCGGCCGCTTCGCAGGGCATGGACGAAACCTGCAACAGCCCCATGAATGTCAAGGTGACCAGCAAAGCGATCCATTTTTGATGTTTTTTGATCATGTCTACTATTCCTCCTTTAATTGGTTGCACAATATATATAGACTTCTTTCCCGTTTGTCAATGCTTTTCGTCGCCGGCCAAAAATTCAGCCTTCGCGAAAGACGGCTGGATCAGTCGATGTCCTGTTTTCCGTTCAGGGATTGGGTTAGCGGATGAACCGCAGCGGTCGTCGCGCGCGCGGCCGTCCAGGTGCCGGTGGTCGTGCCGTCGAATTTCAGATAGCTTCCGGACATGGCATCCTTGTCGGTAAAGGTGCCGGTGTACTTGGAGCCGCTCTCAAAGGTCCATTCCACGTTCTTGCCGTCGACCGTGTAGGTTCCATTGAGCAGATTTCCAGATTGTTCAGCCTCGAAAGTGCCGCTGGCTTTTTCGCCGCTAAAATTCACAGTGAACTCGTAAGTCGAACCTGCAGCGGTGCGGCTCACGTTCCAATCGCCGCGGATGGCATAGCTGGTTTTCAAAACCACCAGGACGGCGGCCACGGCGACGACGCCAACGCCGATGAGCACATAGGGCAGGATGCTCTTTTTCGGAGCCGGCATGGGCTTGGGACTCACAGCTTCAAAAACGTCACCTTCTCCCTGCGCTGGCCGAACAACAATACCAGCACTTTTACCGGGCAATTCGATACAAAGGATACGCTGGCTTTTCGCTTTGAATATCCGGGAGCAGCGCTACGGGACTGTGTGGATCAGGCTGCGGGTATTGCGCCTAATTTCTCCCTTGATAAATATTTTTTATACTGAGTAAGCAATATTCGTTTACGATGCTTGCCTGATTCTCTGCAGAGCCCTTTTTAACTATTGGGGCCCCTTTTTTTAGCCAAATTTTTCACTGTGGGCAAACTGGCGCCGGAAGCGACGCGTACAGCTGTCCAATCCCCGTCCCAGTCTAAGCTTTCATGGAATCTGCCGCTCATGGTATCCTTTGTATCGAATTGCCCGGTAAAAGTGCTGGTATTGTTGTTCGGCCAGCGCAGGGAGAAGGTGACGTTTTTGACGTCGACGGTGTAGGTACCGGTCCCGCTCCAATTGTCGGTTGTGGTGCCGCTTTTTTTGTCGCCGGTAAATACAGGTGTAGTGTTCCACTCATAATCGTCATCGTCGTAGGTAATATGAACCGTCCAGGTGCCGCGGATGTCATAGCTGGTTTTTAAAACCACCAGGAACAGGACGGCGGCCACGGCGACGACGCCCACGCCGATCAACACGATGGGCAGAATGCTTTTTTTCTTGACCTGATTGCCGCTGTTGCCCTCTTCCTCGATGTAGCGCGGCCCCTGCTCGGAATTGGCCGCACCGATCTGCTCGGTCGTGCCGGCGGCAGCAACGGGCATGGTCGATACCTGGAGCAGCCAGGCGAATGTCAATGTGACCAATAATGCGATCCATCTTTGTTGTTTTTTAGTCATATATAATTCCTCCATTTTCTAGATCTAGATGGTAGAAAAATTCCCAACGAATGTCAATCCAAGACTGAAAAAAAGAGGGGAAATAAGCCTGCATACTTTCCTACTTGGATGGTGTTTTGCTTCTCTTACAAGTGTTTCGGAAGCTGCTGGCCGGACGAGTATTGTTTTTGCGGTGTGGCTAACGGGTCATTGTGAAGGTGCAGACGACCAGCAGCGCGATCCATTTCTGGTTTTTCTTGATCATCGTTGTCAACCCTCCTTATGATTATTGGTTCAAATGTAAAACAAACAAACTGCAAAGTCAGCGGCTTTTACTGTGATTTCTTTGCGTCCGCCTTCCTCAGAAGCGCGATTGGGCCAAGGTCAAAGCCGTCACCCGGGCGCCTTTTTTTTTCAGCAGCGCGGCGCATTTGCCGATGGTGGTGCCGGTGGTGATCACGTCATCGATGAGCAGGATTTCCTTCCCGGCCAGGCTGCGCGCTGTTGCCAGGGCGAAAGCGCCGTCGAGGTTGGTTTTTCTCTGCGCTTGCGTCAGACCGACCTGTGGCGGAGTGCTCTTTGTCTTGCGCAGGAGGCCGGGTAAGAATTCAAGTTCGAGCTCGCGGGCCAGGAGCCGGCCCATGGCACGGACAGGCATGAAGCCATGCCTCCTTTGGCGATCGACCGGGACCGGGACCACGGCCTGAAATCCGCCCGGCAGTCTGGTGCGCACCATGTCCAGGTAAAGGGAGGCCAGGAACGTTCTCAGGGGTTCCAGCTCGCCGTACTTGTAAAGGATGATGATCTCGCGTAAGGGCCCTTCGTAGGCGGCGTAGGAAATATGGCGCAGGAAGGGCGACGGCTGCAGCAGGCAGGAGCCGCAGGTCTCGATACCGGCGGGAATGAATTTGCCGCAGCGGCGGCATTGGTTTTCCGTTGCCGGGCGCACTTTTTGCCGGCAGTCGCGGCAGATTATTTTTTCTCCGGCCAGGACCAGGTCCGACCCGCAAAGACGGCAGTGCGGTTGGAATAAACTAACGCCGGCCATGCGCGCGATGGCGGCGCAGCCGCCGGCAATTTTTTCTTTGCTTGTCACGCGGCGGTCCATATAAATAAAACAGTCGAGCGAAATTCCATCATGTCTCCGTGAAGGAAAGAGTACTTTCTGGCGGCCATTGTAGAATTATGACGTTAATTATGCAATAAGCAGTCAAAGAGTCTGGATTTAGTGGGATATCTTCTTCACCCCCTCTCTTAAAAAAAGAGAGGGGGAATGGGGGTGAGTTGGTTACTGCTGCCGCTGGAGGCCGCGCCTGGTTTGTGGTAAAATCGGTCTTGCCCGCCAATCAGCAAGGAGATGAGCATGAAAAAGAGCGCCTACGAAGAGGCCGGGGTCAGCATCGACCGCGGCAACCAGGCGGTCGAACGCATCAAGTCCATGGTCGAGCGCATGGGCATTAAGGAAATAGGCAAGTTCGGCGGGTTTTTCCCCCTCAAGGGCAACCTGAAAAATCCCGTCCTGGTCTCGTCGGCCGACGGCGTGGGCACCAAGCTGAAGATCGCCTTTCTGACCGGCGTGCACGACACCGTGGGCCGCGACCTGGTCAATCACTGCGTCAACGATATCCTGGTCTACGGCGCCCGGCCGCTGTTTTTTCTCGATTACCTGGCCAGCGGCAAGGTCATTCCCGAAACCGTCGGCCAGGTGGTGTCCGGGGTGCTGGACGGCTGCCTGGACAACGACATGATCTTGCTGGGCGGCGAAACCGCGGAGATGCCCGGGTTTTACCAGGAAGGGGAATACGACATCGCCGGCTTCATCGTCGGCATCGTGGCCAAGGAGAAGGTGGTGGATGGGAAGAGCATCGCCAAGGGCGACCTGCTCATCGGCCTGCCGTCGAACGGGCTGCATACCAACGGCTATTCGCTGGCCCGGCACATCATTTTTGAAAAGCTCAAGCTGAAGGTGGACAGCCGGGTAAACGGGTTGGATGCCCCGATCGGCGAGGAACTGCTGCGCGTGCACCGTTCCTACCTCAAGCCGGTGAACGCCCTGCTGGCCCCCCACCTGCTTAAGGGCATGGCCCATATCACCGGCGGCGGATTGCTGGAAAACATCCCCCGCATCCTGCCCGAACCGACCGCGGTCGTGCTCGAAAAAACCTGGCCGCTGCCGCCGCTCTTTTCCTTCCTGATCCAGGCCGGCCATGTTTCCGAGCAGGAGCGCTACCGGGTTTTCAACATGGGCATCGGCATGGTGCTGGTCATCGAACCCAGGCACCTTTCCCGGGTGGAAGCCATCCTCAATGGCATGGGCGAGGCATTCTACCTGATCGGCCAGGTGACCGACGGCAAGGGCAAGGAGCGGGTGCGCATCAAATGAAAAAACGATTCCCTGCATGCCTCCTTATTATTTTCTCGCTTATCGCGCCGGGACGTCTCCTGGCCAAGGAAAATTTGACTCTGGCCTCGACCACGTCGACGCTCGATTCGGGGCTGTTCGACGTCCTGATGCCGGTTTTTGAAAAGAAATTCGACGTCACGGTCAAGGTCATCGCCGTAGGCAGCGGTCAGGCGCTGCGCCTGGCCCGCGACGGCAATGCCGACGTGCTGCTGGTTCACGACCGCGCCGCCGAGGAGAAATTCGTGGCCGACGGTTTCGGGGTCGAACGCCTCGACGTGATGCACAACGACTTCGTGCTGGTGGGGCCGAAAATTGATCCGGCCCGGATCCGCGGCCTGCAGGGGTCGGAAGCGTTAAAAAAAATCGCGGCCGCCGGCGCTTATTTCGTTTCCCGCGGCGACGATTCGGGCACCCATAAAAAAGAGCTGCAATTGTGGAAGGCCGCGGACGTGCCCCCGGCCGGGACGTGGTACCTGGAGAGCGGCACGGGCATGGAGGCGACCTTGCGCATCGCCAGCGAGAAGCTCGCCTATTGCCTGGTCGACCGCGCCACCTGGCTGGCGCATGCGCGGGAAATCGACGCCCTGGCGGTCCTGGTCGAGGGTGACGCGCCGCTATTCAATCCCTATTCGGTCATCGTCGTCAACCCGGCAAAATTCCCCTGGCTAAATTTCAAGCTGGCCAACCGTTTCGCCGAGTTCATCCGTTCGGCCGCAGGGCAGGCGATCATCCGCGACTTCGGCCGGGACAAGTTCGGCTGCCCTCTCTTTTATCCCGATGTCATCCGCTGATGCCGTTTCCAGAACCTTCCCGGGATACCTGATGCTGAATGCCGCGCAACGGCGCCAGGAAAAATGAAATGGCCTACATCCTCGACGGGTTGAAGCACGGCCTGGCGATCCTGCTGCCGCCCAGCCGGGAGATCCTGCAGATCGTTTTCCTCTCCCTGATAGTGTCCGGAAGCGCCACCCTGCTGGCCGCCGCGGCCGCGATCCCGGCCGCCCTGCTCCTGGCCCTCAGGGAGTTCCGCGGCAAGCGGTTCCTGGTCGGAGCGATCAACACCGCCCTGGCCGTTCCGGCCGTGCTCATCGGCCTGCTGGTCTACGGCCTCGTCAGCCGCCGCGGTCCGTTGGGAACCTTGGCGCTTCTTTTTACTCCCGGGGCGATGATCATGGCCCAGGCGCTGCTGGCCTTTCCGCTCATTACCGCCCTGGCATTGGCCGCGCTGAAGGGCATCGCCCGCGATGCGCGCGACCTGGCCCTGTCGCTGGGCGCCAACCGGCTGCAATTGGCCCTGGCCGTCATCCGCCAGGGGCGCTTCGCCTTCCTGACGGCGCTGATCGCCGGCTTTTCCCGGGTCATCGGCGAGACCGGCATGACCCTGATGGTCGGGGGCAATATCAAGGGGCAGACCCGGGTGCTGACCACGGCGATTTCGCTGGAGACGATGAAGGGCAACTTCGAGATCGGCATCGCCCTCGGGATCGTCCTGCTGCTGGTGGCCCTGGTCATCAACATCGCCCTGCAATGGGCGCAGGGTAAATGATGGACATCCGCGCCGAAAAACTGAAGCAAGTGGCCGGGGGCAAGGCGATCCTGGATGGAGTCAGCCTCGATTTCGCCGCCGGGGCGGTCAACGTCATACTCGGGCCCAACGGGGCCGGCAAAACGACCCTGCTGCGCCTGCTCTGCCTTTTGGACCCCCCCGCCCAGGGCGACATTTTCTACGACGGTTCGGCGCTGGGTGCGCTGCGCGGCAAGGAACGCACCGCCCTGCGCCGGCGCATCGGTTTTGTTTTTCAAGCGCCGTTGTTGCTGAGCGGGACCGTCGTCGACAATCTGCTCTACGGGCCGCGCTTGCGCGGCATCGACGTTCCCGGGCCGGCCATGCGCCGGGTGCTGCTGGAAACCGGCCTGGAAGGCAGGGAAACCCAGGAGGCGAAGCAGCTCTCGGGAGGCGAGAAGCAGCGGCTGCAGCTGGCCCGGGTGCTGCTCCTCGATCCGGAGCTTTATTTGCTGGACGAGCCCACGGCCAACCTCGATCCGCTGAGCGTGAAGAACATCGAACTCGCCATCACCCGCCTGGCCCAATCAGGCAAAACGGTGATCCTGGCCACCCACAATCTGATCCAGGCCAGACTGCTGGCCGGGAAGGTCATTTTCCTCAAGGCGGGCAAGCTGGTGCAGTCCGGATCGGCTTCGGCCGTGCTCGGCCGGCCGTTTTCCCTGGATATCGCCGAGTTCTCGGCCGCAGAGAATATCGTTTCCGGCACCCTGGCCCGCCGCGACGGCCACACCATGCTCGATTGCGGCAAGCTGGCCGTCGAGGTGGTCAGCGAGCGGGAGCAAGGTCCGGCGGCAGCCGTGATCCGTCCCGAGGATATCCTGGTTTCCCGGGGACCCGTTTCATCCTCGGCGCGCAATTCGTTTCCCGGGTCGATCGTGGCCGCGGTCGACTTGGGCCTGGTCGTGTCGCTCGGCGTAGACTGCGGCGGCTTCGTGTTCACGGTGTTCGTCACCCGCCATTCCTGCGCGCAGATGGACCTGCGCCCGGGAGCGGAGGTGGTGCTCACCTTCAAGGCCACATCGGTGCATCTGCTGCCGTCGGGGTGAATGCCCGTTGGGCAAGGAGGAATCGCCATGGACAAGATCGTGTTGCAGGCCGCCGACCTGGACGGCTATCTGACCCGGGCCGACCAGGACGCCATTGCCGGGGTGGGGGATTTGTACGGCCGGGCGCAAGCCGATTTCGTCGCCCTGGAAAAAGACGATGCCGCGGCGCGCGGGAAAGCCAGAGAGAATTTGCTGGCGTTGTTCAACGAACTGGGCGACCGCTTGCAGGCCGTGGTCAACGCCGAACCGCGCATCCATGTCTACTCGCTGGAAACCCCGCAATTCATCCACGGCGAGGCGTCGCGGCTGGTGGCCAAGCTGCGCGACGAGCGCACCGGCAATCCGGAATTCATCTATTATATCCAGCGCGCCTATGAAATGCTCTTCAACCTGGCCTTTGCCGGACCGCATTGCGGCGAGCGCCACCCGATTTTCGTGCGCACGCCGGTGACCGTGCCCCATGTCAACTACGCCGTGCACAAGATCCCCGACATCGACGCCATGACCGAAAACAGCGTCATGTGCGTCATGCTGCGGGCGGCGTTGCTGCCCTCGATGATCGTGGCCAAGGAGATCCAGGAGTATTCGTCGCGGCACAGCGTGCCGCCTTTCGCTCTCTTCAAGATCAGCCGCGACGAGCGCCGCAGCGAGCGCGACATGGCCTATATCCTGGATTTAAAAAAATCCTATTTTTCCATGGATACGCTGCAGGGGCGCGACCTGTTTTTTGCCGACCCGATGAACGCTACCGGCGGCAGCCTGGTGACGGTGATCCAGTACCTGCGCAGCCAGGGGGTCGTACCGCGCTCCATCCGTTTTTTCAACGTGGTGTCCACGCTCAAGGGCGCCCTGCGCATCGTTCGCGCCGTGCCCGAGGCCGACGTGTACACCCTGTGGATGGACCCGGCCCTGAACGAGAAGGCCTACATCCTGCCGGGCCTCGGCGACGCCGGCGACCGCATCAACGGCTGCGACCGCAAAGAAAGCCCCCGCGACATCATCCAGCTGATCGCCGATTACGGCACGCACGTGACATCTTTGTACCGCGATCCGATCCGCCAAATCGAAAAAACCGTCCTCAACCGTTAATCAATGATACCTAAACTGTTTTTATGGCCGTTTCATCGTTTATGTGAAAAATAAAGATAATGAACGGATTAAACACCGATTACATTTAAGGAGGGTAACATGGGGCTCTTTGCTTTTTTAAAACCTGATGTGGCGAAAATGGAAGAAAAAAAGGATGTAGCTGGATTGATCAAGGCATTGAGGAACAGTGATTGGCTTAGACGAAGAAATGCAGTTCAAGCATTAGGAAAAATTCTTGATGCCCGTGCAGTAGAGCCGCTCGTTGACAAACTCAAGGACTGGGATAAAGATGTGCGTAATTGTGCCGCCGAGGCTTTGGAAAAATTCGGATTACCGTCTGAGCCGGAAGTCCAGGCATGGTATTGGGTAGCTAAAGAGGACTTTAATAAAGTGGCATCATTAGGCTATATTGCCGTGCAGACATTTATCATGGCTCTGAATGATTTAAAGAGTTCTGCCTGCCATCTCGCTGTCGATACTTTAGGGACAATCGGCGATGCCCGGGCAGTGGAGCCGCTCATTGCAGTGCTCAAGAAGTCAATCGATCCGAAATCTAGCCTGCATATGCATGTCATAGAAAGTTTAGGGAAAATAGGCGATAGCAAGGCGGTCGAACCTCTCATCCAAATCCTTCAGCGAAAGGATAAGTGGTATGGTGCGGCTATCAAGGCTTTAGGAGATATTGGAGATGCTATGGCAGTATGGCCGCTTGTTCAAGCCCTCAATGATCCTAATTCTTCAGTGCGCTTTGTTGCCGCCGAAGCATTAAGTGAAATCGGTGATGCCCGGGCAGTGGAACCTCTCATTAAAGCTCTGAAGGATTCAAATTCTACTGTGCGCGGTTCAGCAGCAATGGCATTGGGAGAAATCGGCGATGAAAGAGCGGTTGAACCGCTTAAGATGGCACTCAACGATGCGAATGAATTTGTACACAGTGAAGCGGCCAATGCTTTGGTGCGTATTGGCAATGTTAGGAATGTTGACCCATACATTATAGACCTAAAAAGTGGGGATTGGGATGTACGCAGGTTTGCTGCTAGAAAATTGGGGAAAATCGGCGATGTCCGGGCAATAGAGCCACTCATGGCAGTCCTCAAAGATTCAAAATGGCGAGTATCAAAATCCGCTGAGAAAGCTTTGAAAAAGCTCGGTTGGCAATCCAATGATCAAGATCAAAAAATGCTTGAAATTTTAGTTCAGCTATGCGATGCATATGTTTCTAGTAATGCGGCAGAAATATCCAAGCTTGAACCTTTAGCGACCCAGATCGGGAAAACACTTCATGAGCGGGGCGGATTAAGCGAAATGCGAAGACTCTATGAGCAGCTCGGCGAAAGAAAAGGTTCGAGAACATTAGAAATGCACTGGAATGGTATTGGGGACTGGCGTGGTTAGAAAACTTGTCTGAGTTTTCCTAGAATATCTTGCGGTAGACGTGGCAATAGGGCTGATGACCGTTTTTCTGGTAATAATTCTGGTGATAATCTTCAGCTTTCCAGAAGGCGCCGGCTGCAGTGACGCGGGTGGCCACCTTGAAACCCTTGGCGGTGAGCATGGCGATCAGTTTATCCGCTGACGTCTTCTGGGCTTCGTCCCGGTAAAAGATTTCCGAGCGGTACTGTTCGCCGATGTCGGGTCCCTGACGGTTGGTTTGAGTGAAATCGTGGGTCTCGAAGAAGAGCTGGGCCAGCTCCTCGTAGGAGATGACCGACGGGTCATAGATCACCCGGACCGCTTCGGCGTGGCCGGTCGTACCGCTGCAGACTTCCTCATAACTGGGATTGGCCGTCTGGCCGCCGGTAAATCCTACGGTGGTGGACAGCACCCCCTTGGCTTGCTGCAGGTAATACTGTGTCCCCCAAAAACAGCCGGAGGCGAAAATGGCGGTCGCGGTCTTGGCCGCATCATCGGGAATGAAGTTCATGGAGATGGAATTGGCGCAATGGCGGGTGTTGCGGGCGGTGAACCCCTCGCCGAAAAAGACATGGCCCAGGTGGGCGCCGCAGCTGGCGCACACGATCTCGGTGCGCATGCCGTCGGCGTCGGTCCGGCTTTTGACCGCTCCGGCGATCTCGGTATCGAAACTCGGCCAGCCGCAGCCCGAATCGAACTTGGCCTCGGAACGGTAAAGGGCCGCCCCGCAGCGTTTGCAGACGTAAGTCCCTTTTTCGTTGAAATGATGGTATTTCCCGGAGAATGGCAGCTCGGTTCCTTTCTGGACGATCACCCGCTCTTCTTCGGGGGTCAGTTTTTGTTGTGGCATTTTATCCTCGTTCCTAGTCGCGCAGGCGCAAAGTGAGGTCAGGAATATAAATGGGACTAATATGGTTATGTTTTTCATTGCCGTAAATATAGCGTGGATTCTCTATTTTGTCAACAATTGGAACAGATTACCGGTGTATTTTTAGCCGCTTTCACTGGCGGCCTTGGGCTTTTCCGACCTGGAGACTTTTATTCCGCTTTTTTTTCACCCTTGGCGCTGAGCAGATAGAGGACGAAGAGGATCAAGACACCGACGTAAAGGACCGGAATGGCCCAGGGCCACAGCGGGTGTCCTTTGGCCAATATTTTCAGGAGATAAAAAATCACGCCGGACAAGGCCGTAATCACCAGCCAGATCAACGAGATCTTCTTGAAAGTCATTGTTTCCTCCTGTGCAGCTTCATTTTAGTTTCATCGATCAGCCAATGTCAAGGGGCGGCGCCTCGCGCCCGATTTTCCGCGCCTTGAGGCAGGTCAATCGTCGCCGGGGAGCGTTTTTTTTCGCGCCTGCTTGGCGGCGCCACGCTTTTTCTTTTCCTCTAGGCGGCGGGCCCTGGCTGCCGCGCCCGGGCGGGTAGGGCGGCGCGGTTTGCTGACAACGGCCGCCTGGCCGATCAATTTGACCAGGCGTTCCGTTGCGTCGCGGCGGTTGGCGTCCTGGGTGCGGAAGCGCCTGGCGTCGATGATCAAAAAGCCCTCGCTGTTGACCCGCTTGCCGGCCAGGGAGTGCAGGCGTGCTTTTACCGCCGTTGCCAGGGAGGGCGAGCGGTCGATATGGAAATAGAGCTTGACCGCCGTGGCCACCTTGTTGACGTTCTGTCCGCCCGGGCCCGAGGCGCGGACGAACTCAAAGGCGATCTCGTTCTCGCGCAGCTCGATGCCATGACCCGCCCGGATGCCCATGTCTGCCTCGTCTTAGTCGGCGATGGTCAGCGTTTCCCAGAACGCCTGGAATTCGCCCTCGCTCCGGGCCAGCTCCAGCCGGGCCTGTTCGGCCTTTTGCAGCGGAACCTTTTTCGCTTCGGCCTCCAGAACTGCCAGTTGCCAAAGCGCTTTTTTCAGCAGGTAGTCCTGGTAGCGCAAGGCCCCCTCGACCGAGGCAGGCAGGTTGCGGAAGCCGAGCGTCTGGGTCTCCCAATCGGTATGGCCGATGTTCTTCCAGGCTCCGGCCGCCAGTTTCCCCTTGGCCGCCTCGGTCAGGCGGCGGAAGCTTTCCAGGCAGCCCTTGATGGTATCCATGCAGGTGATGGCGTTCGCCGGGGAAAATCGCTGCGTCAGGGTGTATTCCACCGCTTCATCACGATGGGCCGGCTTGAGCACCAGGTCGGCCTTGAGGATGGAGGCGGCCATGAGCAGCACTCCACTCAGCAGCCAAAATTTATTCCTCATTTTTCATCCCCTTTTTGCGGCTGGCGCCGGTACTCGCTGAAATTGGTGGTGCTGCGAAAGCCTTTCTTGATGAACAGGAAGCCGCCATGCCCCTGCACCTTGATCTCTTTCAGATACCAATCCCCGGAAACGGTTGTTTCGTACATATAAATCGTCCACAGGCTGTAGACGTGTTTGGGCAGCGGTTCGAATGAAAATTCAAGCTTGACCGGGATGCCGCTGTTCTCGTCCAGCCATGCCTTCCCGACCCAGGTCAGATTTTCTTTCTTGCTTTTCTGCACGATCTCCGTCTGGAAGGAAAAATCGAACCTGCGGCAGGTCTTTTCGAAAAGGAGCTGCTTTTCGCCCGTGGCTTGGACCGTTACCTGATGCTGCTTGTCGGGGTTGAACGGACTATCGGCCAGGGAGATGGTAAAGGTGTCTTTTTTTTTCGCGTTTTTTCCGTCCGGCTCTTCGCTGGTCTCCATTTTTTTCTTCATCTCGGCGCTGACGTCCTTGTTGTCCTTGAAGGCCTGCAGCAACTCGGTGCGCGCCTTGCCCCGGCCGTCAAGGACAATGTTGAAAACCATTTGGGTGATGGAATCGGGACGGCCCTTGCGGTCGAGCATTTCCGACAGAATCGACATCTTGCCTGGGACCCAGTCGCTGTTTTTTTGAAAAACAACGAGGGCTTTCTGCCAGAGTCCGAGCGAATCGGCTCCCGCCCCGTCTTCCGCCGCCGCGGCGCTGCAAGCGATCGCCAGGACCATAATGAATAAACTAGCCTTTTTCTTCATTTCAGTGCCACCGTGAGTTCGTTTCGTTTCAATCGAGCAGGCGTTTTTCGCCTTCCAAACGGCGATGGTCTTCGATATCCTGGGTCACTTCCAGGCAGCCGAGGTATTGGCCGTCTTCGCCGCGCAAGGCGAAATATTCGAGTAAAACCATGTGCCGCCCGTCACCGACCTTGGCCTGGATCCAGAAGCGGGCTTCCTGGCGCTTGCCGGCCTTCATCTCGCCAACGATCTGCTCGACCTTGGCCAGGCTGTGCTCGGGGTGGCACTTGCGGAAATTCAGGCCCATGCTGGTCATCGGCCGGTGGAACAGGCGGTTCTCGTGCCGGTTCCAGGCCACCACCTCGTCGTTGGCGTCGATGACGGTGATCTCGGCCGGAATGGTCTCGATCACCGCTCGGACCAGTTTTTCATCCATGCGGTCGAACATAAACATCGTGGCCTCCTGTGGTTTGGAAAAGTATTATATGAATTTTCACCGGGCAAGTAAAGACAAGATAGCGCGATGAATGTTTCGCCTTATCGCAAGGGTGGATCAAAGGGATTCTTTCTGGTAGGCGATGATATCGTAAAGAATTTTTTCGCGCTCGTCGTCATTGCGACCGCGCTGCTCTTTGCGGGAATTGGAGTGCAGTCGCAAGATCACCAGTGCTTTGAGGTAGGCCAGCATATGGATTTGCACGAATTCAGGCTGGGTGCGTTGGGCGCTGCGGAAGCTGGTTTCCAGATAGTTTTTATTCGATTCCTTGAGCAGAAAATCCTTTTGCGTTTTCATGGCCTTGATGAAAGATGAACTGATGTAAAACCCGGCCCCCCCCTCCTTCTGCAACAATTCGTATTCCTGGTCGATGAAATCGCCGTATGTTTTTTCAAAAATTTTCTTTTTTTCGGGATCGGCGCCCAGGCTGCGCACATAATTCAGAAAATCGATCAGGATGTTTTTTTTCTGCTCGGGATCCTGTTGGCTCTGGGACATGGTGCCGTCTTCATTCAGGGCGATGACCCGGGTCAGAAAGCTCAGGATGTTCAAGCCCCGTTCATCAATGGTGGTATGGGTGAAAAAATCGCGGATCAAATGGGCCTTAAGCCCGGGGAGTCCGCCGCGTTCGCGCGCCAGGTAGCGCTGCAGCGGCCGGCCGCTGTCCTTGATCATCTGGGTGAATTTAATGCAGATGATGCGAAACTCGCTGCGCATGTGGTCCAAAAAAAAGTCGAGGAAGTTGCGGACGGTCTGCTCAGCCTGAACATACGCCTCGCTTCCCGGTTGGCAGGTCAACTCCACGACTTCTTCCTTGCCGTTCTTGCCGTAATGGCCGTTGCTCAGCAACGATTTCAAGACTGTGTCTGTCAGCTCCGCGGTGGCAGGATCATGTCCGCTTTCAAGGTTTTTGAGAAAAACCACTCCTTCCTTGTTGACCAGCAGCTTTTCATTGCCGATCTTGACCGTATAAAAAACATCAATGATTTCGGAGGTGTTGATCGGAACGGTATCCCCGATCTTTATGGTATTGGTTTCAGGTTTGCGAGGTGGTTCGGGGATTCCCATACGTTTAATATAGTATTGGCTTTGCTATTTGTCAATTTTTAACACTTTCTGGCTCTCTCGGCCATGGTTTTCCTGCATTGGGCTTGAATATTTGTTTCCATTGTGTTAATTATGTAATTAAAAGCAAAACCCTGTAAATGGCAAAATTGGATTCTTGCTCCCGGCCATAAAAGCGAGGGTCATTCTTCAGACTGATTTTACGGGGCGTTCAGGGGAGGAAAAATGGCAGTCAACAAGGCGAGAATCCTTTGTGTGGATGATGAGGCGGTCAACCTGAAGCTTTTTGATGCATTTTTGCTTCCCCAGGGCTATGAGGTGCTGCATGCCCAAAGCGGCCGGCAGGCGCTGGAGATAATCAAGGAGCAGAAAGTTGACCTGGTGCTTCTGGATATCATGATGCCCGAGATGAACGGCTATGACGTATGCCGCAAGATCAAAGAGGACCGGAATTTAGCCAATATCCCGGTGGTCATGGTCACCAGCCTGCTGGACAAGAAGGAAAGGATCAAGGGCATCGAGGCCGGGGCCGAAGATTTCATATCCAAGCCCATCGACAAGGGGGAGGTGCTGGCGCGCATCAAGATGCTGCTGCAAATGAAGGAGTTGCATGACCGGCTGGAACAGGCCTATGCCAGCGTGACCAGCCTGGCGGCATTCGGCAAGGAAACCATCAAAATTTTTGATCCCATGAATTTTGCCTTGATGCCCAATATCGACCGCCTGGTCAGTCAGATCATACGCCAAACCATCGAGACGGTTGACCGGCCGCAGATCTTTATCGTCAGTGTCTGGACCGACGTAGGCTGGAAATGGTATTATTACGAAGCGCCTTTCAAGGAATTGACCCGGCGCGAGTTCGATTTGGACCCCCAGAATTCACTGTTGTTGCCCGGAAAAGGAGATTCGGCCATTTTGTACGCCACGCGCTCCGAATTTGCCGCCAAGGGCTTGCTGGCTTTTGTCTCATGCCTGGAATCCCATCCGCTGCTGAACGTGACGGTTGAAAATTTGTTTTGTTTTTTAAGCGCCGAATTGTGCGTGTTTGCCGCCAATTACGGCCGTGATGTCGGCGCCTACGACTCGGCGATCCTGAACACCCTGGCCACGCAGAGCCTGCTTTTCAAATTGCTGTCCGATCAGGCCTGGCAAAACCAAGAGGATGTCGTCCACACCGTCAATGCCCTGGCGCGGGCTGTTGTGTCCCATGATGTCAATTGGGGCAACCATGTCCTGCGCGTGGGAGAATTCTGCGCCCTGCTGGGCCGTCAGCTTGGTTTGAAAGAAAATTTCATCCGCGCCATTCAGCTGCAGTCGCAATTGCACGACGTGGGCAATATTTTCATACCGCTTGAGATCTTGAAAAAAAAGGGCGTGCCGAACTTTCAGGAATGGGAGATCATCCGCACCCATACCCGGTTCGGGGCGCAGATCATCGGCGACCATCCGCATCTGGCCATGGCCCACGCCATTGCCCTTAGCCATCATGAAAACTGGGATGGCAGCGGCTATCCCAATTGGTCCAAAGGCGAACAGATCCCCTTGGCGGGAAGGATCGCCGCCCTGGCCGATCGCTACGACGTCTTGCGTATCGCCCGGCCTTACAAGCCGGCCATGGACCATCGAACCGTCTGCGAAAAAATCAGCTGCGGTGATGAACGCATCAAGCCGGAATTTTTTGACCCCGCCGTGCTCAAGGCATTCCTTGAATTGGCGCCGCAGTTTGAAGCAATCTATGAGAAACTGAAGGGCTAAACAATCTGGAGGTGGCAGGATGGAGAAAAAGAAAGCGCAACCTTCCCTGCTGGAGTTTGAAAACGAAGTCAGAAAACTCAAGGCGATCATCACCTTGATCATTTATGGGCTGCTGTTTTTACTGCTCAAGACTCTGTATGACCGCATGATCGATTTTCCCAGGACCTCGGCCGCTTTTATCATCACGTTGCTGGCCTTCCTGCTGGTGCTGATCGTTTTCTTACTCAACCGTTTTTCAAAAAAAGTCATCAAAAAAATCACGTCTTACACGGCGGCTACCCAGGCGGCCAACCAGGCCAAGTCGGATTTCCTGGCCAACATGTCGCATGAGCTGCGCTCTCCCTTGAACGCCATCATCGGTTTTTCCGAGGTTTTAAAGGAGGGCCTGGCCGGGGATTTAAACTCCAGGCAGAAAGACTATTGCGTTGAAATTTTCAACAGCGGACAGCATTTGCTGTCGCTGATCAACGACATTTTGGACCTGTCGAAAATCGAAGCCGGCAAGATGACCCTGGAGCCGGAAAAAGTCAACTTGCCCATGCTCCTGGAAAGTTCCCTGTCGATTGTCAGGGAAAAAGCGCTGGCCCACGATATTGTCTTGAATGCCAGCATCAGCGGCGATGTGGGCGATGGGATGGTCGATGTGCGCAAATTCAAGCAAATGGTCTACAACCTGCTGGCCAATGCCGTCAAGTTTACCCCGGATGGAGGCCGCATCCTTCTGCAGGCGCGGCTGGCTCCTGCCGGACAGCTCGAATTTTCGGTCACGGACAGCGGGATCGGTATTGCCGAAAAAGACCTGCCGCGGCTTTTCACCCCCTTCGAACAGTTGGACCGTTCTCTGGCGCGAAAATATGAAGGAACGGGTTTGGGTTTGTCCATGGTCAAGCGCCTGGCCGAACTGCATGGGGGTTTGGTAAGCGTGAGCAGCGAACTGGGGAAGGGCAGCTGTTTTGTCGTCCGCATCCCCCTGCCGATGGTTTGAAGGGGCAGCGCAAGTCGTGTTAGAATGAAGCAAGAGGAAGGGAGCATGGAAGCAGAAAGAAAGTTCGCGCGCTTTGATCCGGCTATTCCGATCGTTGGCTACTTTGAGTTGACCAACGTGGTGACCGGGGAGTTCCGCAACCGGGAAGAATTTCTGATCAAAAATATTTCTATGGGCGGTTTCAACCTCACATCCAACTATCCGCCGGCCATCGGCAACCCGTACCAGGTTTTCATCCACTACGCCAAGGGAAAGCACGAATTCAAAATCAAGATCGTCCATTCGCGCATCCTGCGCTTTCAGGACAAGCCCGAGGGCGTCTTCCGCCAGGGGGTGGTGTATTCCTCCGGCTGCGTGATTGCCGACGAAAATGAATCCCAGAAAGCCCTGGTGTTGGAGATCATCAAGAATGACTGCGGCTCGACGCCGCCGGCCGAGCCGAAGCAATGATCTTGTATCCGCGATCAAGGATCATGAAAAATACCACCGGCTGACCCGGCGCGAAAAACCATGAAAGATAGTAAACTATTGTTTTTTTTCCATCCGGGCAGGAAAAATGAATTGCTTTACGAGATCGGCGTGCAGATGAGCGCCGAACTCGATCGCTGCCGCCTGTTGCGCCTGATCGTCGACCGTATCAAGGCCGTCCTGGGGCTGTCTTATTGCGCCATCCTGCTGAAAGAGGGCAATGACCTGGTCATCCGCGCCGTGACCGAGTACCCGGACGACATCATTGGCAAAAAAATTCCGCTGGGCCAGGGCATCAGCGGCCGCTGCGCCCTGAACAAAAAAGAATACCTGGTCCCCGACCTCAGCCGCTGCGATTTTTACATCCACCTGGGCGACCGTGTTTTCCGTTCGGAACTCGATGTCCCGATCATTTTCCACAATAGTGTCCTGGGGGTGCTCAACGTTCAGAGCATGCGAAAAAACGCCTTTACCCGCAACGATGTGCAATTCATTAAAATCCTGAGCAACCAGATCGGCGTGGCCCTGCACAATTCCCAAGTACTCACGCAGATGGAGCTGCTCCAGGATATCGGCATGAAGCTGGTCTCCACCATCAAGCCCGAGGAACTTTTCGCCTTGATCGTGACCGAAACCCAACAACGCCTGCATTATGCCACCTGCGCCATTTTGGAAATCAGCGGCGATCACCTGGTGTTCAAGGCCTCCAGCGAAGAGTTTCCCAGGGAACTGATCGGTCTGCAGATACCTATCGGCAAAGGCATTACCGGCCGTTGCGCATTGGAAAAAAAAGTGGTCAACGTCGGCGATATTCGCCTCGACCCTACGTACATCCGTTCTGGCATCCTGGACATCCGCTCCGAGATCGCCTGCCCGGTGATCTTCACAGGCGAACTGCTTGGGGTGTTGACCGTCGAGAGCAAGAATGAAAATGCGTTCAACGAGGACGATATCCGCCTGCTTTCCATTCTCTCGCTGCAGGTGGCGGTGGGCATGCACAACGCCAGGATGTACGCCGAAATAGAGAAAATGGCCATCACCGACCCGCTGACCGGCCTTTACAATTACCGCTATTTCTACCAGCGCCTGGGAGCCGAACTGGCCCGTTCGCAGCGCTACCACCATCCCTTGACGGTCATCATGATCGATTTGGACGATTTTAAAAAGATCAACGACCATTGCGGCCATTTGTGCGGAGATCGTGTTCTCAAGGAAGCCGCCCTGGCCATTCGTAAGAACATCCGCCGTTACGACGAACCCATGGTCCTCAAAGGCGGGGAACTCGACATCATATCCCGCTACGGCGGCGAGGAGTTCATCATCATCCAGCCCGATACCCCTTTGGCCGGGGGGTTGGTTTGTGCCGAGAGACTGAGGAAAATGCTGGAAACAGAAATCGGCGTCCGCTCCGGCCTGCCCTGCAATGAGAATTCGCCTGAGCGGGTGACCGGCAGCTTCGGGGTCGCCGCCTATCGTGATGGGGATACCATGGATAGCATCATCAAGCGGACCGACACGGCCATGTACCAGGCCAAGGACCCGGGTAAAAACCGGGTGCTGGCCCTCTGAGTTGCAAGAAATTTACTTTTTCGCTGCCTCGGCCAGAAGCCGGTCGATGAATTGATAATATTCCTGCGGCGCCGCGGAAATTTCCACGCCGATCTCGACGATATTGGAAAAAGAACGCTTGCCGCCCACCCAACGGACGACCCCTTTGATATTCATGATATTTTCCCCGTTGTCCAGCGTGATGGTGATGTTGGGAGTATGGTGGGCGACGGCGGTGGCCAGTTTCATCCCGCCTTTGGAAATATTGCATATCCTAGCCGTTTCCTGGTCTATTTTGGCCATCATTTTGATGTTGATTCTTTTTTGAGTCCGCCGCTCATCCTGGACGTTGGGAACGTCCGCTTTCTCGATGATATCCTGATAGGCATTCTCGGTCCTATTGCTCGGCAATTTGATTTCAATTTTTTTCTGCAATCCGAAGCCGCAATGCGGGCACATGATGGCCTGGTCGGAAACCTTGCCGTTGCATTCGCTGCAGTGTGTTAACGCCATGGACCTTCTCCTTCATCAATTGCCATAATTATACATCCGCTGAAATGAACTTTCAACTATTTTTTCCTTAATTTCGGACTTGTTCCGGCGCTCGGGGTCGGCCGGTTCAGGCTGCCTGTCAATAATTGGCCAGCAGATAGTCAATGAATTCGTAATACGCCGGCGGGGCGGCGGTAATTTGCACGCCAAAATCAACCAGGTTGGAAAACGAACGTTTGCCGCTCACCCAGAGGATGTTCCCTTTCAAGTCAAAAATGCTTTCTCCGTTATCCAGGGTGATGTCGACATGGGGATCCTTGGGGAAAAAAGGCGATGACAGTTTCATGCCGCTCTTGGAGAGATTGAAAAGCATGGCCGTTTCCTGGTTCACCTTGACCATCATTTTGATGTCGATCCTCTTGTGGGCGCGTTTTTCCTCCCACGCCCGTTCTTCGTTTTCGTTGTTGAAAACCTCCCGCTTGGCAGCCTTGTCTCTCTGCTGGCGCAGCAAATTCTCCAAATCAACGGAGATGCCCAAACCGCAATGCGGGCAGATCAACGCCTTGTCGGACACTTTGCCCTTGCATTCGCTGCAACGTATCAGTGCCATGGTGGT
The DNA here is from genome assembly GCA_026393795.1 of Candidatus Aminicenantes bacterium. Taxonomy (NCBI): domain Bacteria; phylum Candidatus Aminicenantota; species Candidatus Aminicenantota bacterium. The sequence continues at coordinate 29,284 of JAPKZL010000233.1, forward strand.
TCTCCCTAGTTTGTGATTGTATTTTACAATTTAAAATAATTTATTTCAATCAAGGCTGCCGATTAATCAGTTCGGCGTTCGGAGTAAGGAGTTGGGAGTAAGGAGTGAAGATTAGGAACGTTCGGAGTTGGGAGTAAGGAGTTCGGAGTAAAGAGAATGAAAGAAAAAGAATTACCTGACTTTTCTTACGCCGAACGCTCAACGCTGAACGCCCGACGCTTAACCCTGAAATTATTCGGGCCGGAGGCATGAAGCTTCCGGCCCGAACGGGTCATGGTAAGGGGGGAGAAAACTTAATTGGTTACCGGAGAAGCAAAATGATAGGCTTCGACTTCTTTCCAGTAGTTCGAGTAGGACTGGGCTTTGGCCAGGGTCAGATCGTTGACCAGGCCGAGCGCCTGGGCGCGGATCCCGGCGAAAACTATGAACTTGGCCTTGCCATTTTCGCGCCGGTAGTTCTTGAGGAAGGGTTCCGGAGACACGGACATGAGTTGCAGGCTCTGCACGACGTGCACCATTTCGTGGCAGTAAACCGACTCGTCCGTTCCGCTGACCATGGTCGGGAACATGCTGTAGGCCCAGCCGCGAACATTCGCGGCCAGAGGCGTATCCGCCTCGAAGGCCAGCATGCCGTTGCGCAGCGAAACCCGGTCCGACTTGCTCAAACTGAGCGCCAGGCTGATGATATCGCGAGGCGACACCGTGACGCGCAGGAAAGAACGTTTTTGCCGCGCGAACGGCGTGGCAATCTCAATCCGCACCAGGGGTAGGGAAAAACCCAGATAAGAGAGCGGCCCTTCGCCTGACGCGACGTTGTCGACCACCGAGGCCGAGAGGTTGGCCAGCAGGACGCCTGTGAAAACATTGCCTTTGCCGACCATGGCCTTGGACTGGTAAAAGCCCAAGCCGGCCGCCGAGCCATAAATAAAGCATTTACTGACATCTTTAAAAGACTTGATATTGCCCATGATCAGGCTTCTGAGCAACGTGCTTACGCCGGTGCCGATAACGTTCCCCGCCAGAATCGCTCCGTTGGAGGCTGCTTTTAATTCGCCGGCCGGCACCATGACCAACACCGCAAACAACACCGCTACCAACCACCGACTCGTCCAGTTCTTAAAATGTTTCATTTGGTTCCTCCTTCCATGACAGCAAAGGGATTGCAGGATGGCTGCCAAGCAGAGGTGAAGTGGCAAAGAACGTTTACTGGAGAGTGTTTCGGGGATTATTGGCCGTCACTTATATCGATTCCAAGGCTGCGCCGGAATTTGCGCGTTAAGGAGGTTTTCTTCGGTCCACAGGCCGGAGTGGTGTTTTTTGCGGATATTCAGGGATTAGAAAAGACCGATATGCCTGGGTATTATAAAGAAGGAGTGTTCAGGGACAAAAACGATAGACAATCATTGCAGGTGCAACTTTTGGCATAGGGGCAGGGGCAACACAAACCATCCGCCTATCCTAGGGATGAAGAAAGTTCGGCGTTCGGAGTTGGGAGTTCGGAGTGAAGATTAGGAACGTTCGGAGTAAGGAGTTCGGAGTGAAGAGAATGAAAGAAAAAGAATTACCTGACTTTTCTTTTCTTACACCGAACTCCGAACGCTTAACTCCCAACTTTTCTTTCCCTTCACCGAACTCCGAACGCTTGACTCCGAACTCACTTCTTCTTGTTCCTGGACAATCTCTTGTTCAACGCCTGGCGGGTGATGCCCAGCAGGGAGGCGGCAATGCCCTGGTTGTCTTTGGCCATGGTCAGGGCCCGCTGCACCAGGAAATCATCCGCTTGTTTCAGGGTAGGCATCCGGCCGCCGAACAGATCCGACGCGTCCAGGGAAGAAGCATCGGGCAAGGACGAGGCGCTCATTTCGGGCCGCCGTTCGGCGATGGTTTTTTTAAAACTTTCCAGCCCCAGCACGCGCCCGGAATGACGGAACATGGCGTCATGGACCATGGTCTGCAACTCGCGCACATTGCCGGGGAATGGATAGCTGGCCAGCAATGGGAAGAGTTCCGGCGGCGGCGTTGGCGCTTTATTTTGCATGATCGCCGCGGTCTCGGCCAGGAAATGAAGGACCAGCAAAGGGATGTCTTCCGGTCGTTCCCGCAACGGGGGTACTTCGATCTGGTGGACACTGAGCCGGAAAAAAAGGTCCTTGCGGAAATGGCCTTCCTGGACGAGCGCCTTGAGATCATGATTGCTGGCGCAAATGATGCTGGCGTCGGTTTTGCGCACCGTGTCGCTGCCCAGCGGATAGTATTCGTTTTCCTGGATCAGGCGCAGCAGCTTGACCTGCGAAGCCTGGCTCAGATCGCCGATTTCGTCCAGAAAGAGAATGCCGCCGGCCGCCTGGTTGATGAGTCCTTCGCGCGGACCGTCCGCGCCGGTGAAAGCCCCTTTTTTATGGCCGAACAGGGTGTCGCTGAACATGGTGTCGTCCAGGCCGGCCACGTTGACGGCGACAAAATTGTTCTGGCTGTTGCCGGCATAATAAATCGCCTTGGCCAGCAGTTCCTTGCCGCTGCCGGTTTCGCCGCTGATGAGTATGGGGTAGGGCGACGCGGCGATAACCTCGATATACTTGAAAATGGCCAGCAGTTTCGGGCTGGCGGTAATGATATGGGTGAACGTTTTTTCGTTTTTCAAATCTGCTGACAGCAGGCTTTGTTTCAAGCTGGCTACCTGATCTTGCAGGGCATGCATTTCCAGAGCTTTCCGGATTGAGGTGAGCATGCGCTCGCTGTCGAACGGCTTGAGCAAATAATCAAAGGCACCCAGGCGCATGCATTCGACCGCCGTTTCCAGATCATCGAACGCGGTAATGAATAACACCGGAATTGGCGGGTATTCCTCCTTGATTTTGACCAAAAGGTCTTTGCCGTTTAGGAAAGGCATCGAATAATCGAGGACGATCAGCGCCGGTATCTGCTTGGTCAAAAAAGGCATGACCTGGCGGCTGTCATCCAGGGTGACGATCTGTTGGAAGCCTGACTTTTCGAGCGCTTTGCGGTAAAAAAGCAAGAGTTGGAATTCATCGTCCACTAATAAAACAAGCTGGTTATGGATGTCTTCCGTGCCGCTCATGGCTTCATTCTCTGATCTGATCCCGGATGGCATGAATTTGCGGGAGCTGGTCCAGGAAAATGTCAAGGATGCGCGGATCGAAGTGCGTGCTCCGGCCCTCTTTCATGATGGCCAGCGCCTTGTCTTCAGGCAGCGCCGGGCGGTAGACGCGGTCGTTGACGAGGGCGTCATATACATCGCAGACGGCCACGATGCGGGCGCAGAGCGGGATGGCCTCGTCGCGCAGTCCCTGCTGATAGCCGCTGCCGTTCCATTTTTCGTGATGATAGAGGGCGATATCCCGCGCCAGGTTCAGTAAAGCGATTGGCGATCCTTCCAGAATGCGGGCGCCGATGGTGGTGTGTTCCTTGATCTGTTTGAACTCCTCGTCGGTCAGTTTGCCCGGTTTCCTTAAAATGGCGTCAGCCACGCCGATCTTGCCGATATCGTGCATTGGCGCCGCCAGGCGTATTTCTTCCACTGCTTCCGCTTTCAAGCCTATGCCCTGCGCCAGAATCGCCGCGTATTCTCCCATGCGGCGGATGTGCGCTCCTGTTTCTTCGTCGCGGTACCCGGAGGTGATGATCAATTCGTTGGCTTCAAACGGTTTGATCACATAACCGAAGGCGCCCAGATCCAGTGCGCGGACGGCGGTCTCGTGGTCGTCGATCGCCGTCAGCATGATGAAGGCTATATCCGGGCGGCTCTTTTTGATTCTGGCCAGAAGGTCGATCCCGGTCATCCCGGGCATCATGATGTCGCTGATGACCAGCTCGTAAGCGCCGGATTCGATTTTTTTGATCGCTTCTGTGGCGCTCTCACAGGTGGCGCAGGCATAGCCTTGTTTTTCGAGCAGCCGCGAAACCAAATGACAGATGGATGGTTCGTCGTCAACCACCAGGATGTTCGTTTTCGTTTGTTCAGTCATGATGTTTTTCTCCCATTATTTTCAAGATCGTCAAGACCAGATCCTCCGCAGTGAAGGGTTTCTGGATGAAAGGCAGGCCGCGGGCCAGTATATCGTTTGTGACGATCGCATTGTCCATGTAGCCTGACATATAGAGCACCCGCAACCGCGGATATTGCCTATGCCACGATGCAAACAGCTGATAGCCGTTTATTTCCGGCAGTACGACATCGATCAGAATCAGGTCGACTGCCTCAGCCTGAGCCGCCAGTATTTTTTCCGCTGCGCCCGGCGACGCCGCCGTCAAAACACGATAACCGCAAACTTCAATTGCCCGGCGCGCGATTTGCAGAACCGCGGCATCGTCCTCGACGATCAGGATCGTTTCTGGTGTCCGCGGCTCCTTGCGGGCGGCTCCTGGAGTTTTTTCAACGGCGGCAGCGGCCACCCTGGGCAGATAGATCTTGAAAATTGTCCCCTGGCCCGGTTTGCTGTCGACCCCAATGCTGCCCTTGAGCTGCTTGACAATGCCATACACCGTTGACAGCCCCAGGCCCGTACCCTTCCCCGGCGGCTTGGTGGTGAAGAACGGTTCAAAAATATGCGGACATATGTTGTCGTCCATACCGCAGCCCGTGTCTGAAATTGCCAACATGATATAGTCGCCCGGAGTCACGCCAATGTGGGCGCGGGCATAGTCCTGGTCCAGAAAAACGTTCGCTGTTTCGACGGTCAGCTTGCCGCCGCCCGGCATGGCGTCCCGGGCGTTCAGGGTCAGGTTGACAAGCATCTGCTCCAACTGGCCGGGATCCGCGTCCACGTTGCCCAGGTCGGGTGCCAAAACAAAGTCAAGTTCAATTTTCTTGCCGATCAGGCGGATGAGCATATTCATCATTTCCTTGACGGTCTGGTTGATCGTGAGCACCTCGTGCTCGAGTGTCTGCTTGTGGCTGAAAGCCAGCAATTGGCGCGTGAGAGCCTCCGCCCGCTTGGACAGTTTCAGTACCTCGGTCAGATCGGCACGGGTTGGCGAGTCCTGGGGAGTTTCGTTGAAGGCGAACTGGGCAAAGCCGCGAATTCCAGTCAAAAGGTTGTTGAAGTCGTGGGCCACGCCGCCCGCCAACTGGCCCAGGGCTTCCATCTTTTGGGCCTGGAAAAGCTGGGCTTCCAGGCTTTGGCGTTCCGCTTCCAACCGTTTTTGCCCGGAAATATCGCGGATGATGCCCTGGAAACCGTTCGTGTGGCCATCTTTGTCCAGCATGGCATTGGCGGTTTCCAGACAGTATAGGATATCGCCTTTTTTATTCCTTAATTTGAGCTCGCATTCCTTCAGATTTTTATGGTTTTTGAGCTGGGTTAAAAACGGTTTTCGGTCATTGGGATCGGAATAAAGCTGTTCCGGATGAGTGCGCAATATCTCATCGAGTTCATAGCCGAAAAGATACAATCCGGCCGGGTTCATCTCCAGAAGCTTACCGTTCTTATCGGAAAAATATATCACATCCTGTGAATTTTCGAACAGGGAACGGAACTTGGCTTCGCTTTCCTTCAATTGCAGTTCGAAACCGTGCTTGTATAAAGCCATTTCGATGGTGGTCTTCAGTTCGATTTCCTGGAAAGGTTTGGGGATGTAGCCGTAGGGCTTGGTCTTCTTGGCCCGCTCCAGGGTGGGTTCATCGGCATAAGCGGTCAGGTAGATGACCGGGATATCCATTTGCTTCTGGATCAGCTCGACGGCGCCGATACCGTCCAGTTCTCCCTGCAGGCGGATGTCCATCAGGATCAGGTCGGGCTTTTTTCGCAGAGCCGCGACTGCGGCCGCTTCGCCCGTATTGAGGATGTCGATCACTTCGTATTCGAATTTTTTCAGGGCCGCGGCGATGACCGAGGCGATGATGGATTCGTCTTCGACGATCAGGATGTTGGCTTTGGTCATGCGTTTGCTCCTCCTGTTTCGGCCTGGTTTTTTGGGAAAACGATTCGGAATTCCGTCCAGGCCCGGCTGCTTGCTTTAAGGCTGCCGCCCAACTGGCCGGCCAGCATGGTGACCAATTGCAGGCCGAAGCCGCTGCTTTTTGCGCTGTCGAAGCCGGCCGGCAGCGGCACGCCGTCGTTGGCGACGGTCAGGGCGTATGTAGGGGCACAGCGTGCTGTGCCCTCGTCAGGTGTTAAACCCGTATTTTCCAAAGGGGCACGGCACGCCGTGCCCCTACCACCGGCCTCCATTTCGCCAAATTCGATCCGGATGCGGCCTAAGCGGTTGCCCGGGAAGGCGTATTTCAGGGTATTGCTGACCAGCTCGTTGATGATCAGTCCGCAGGGGATGGTGCGGTCGATATCCAGCTCGATATCGCTGATCGCGGTTTCCAGTTCGATCGTTCCCGGCCGGACGTTGTAGGCCGCGAACAGGGACCGGGCCAATTCGCTGAAATAGTCTCCCAGTCCGAAATGGGTCAGATCCGTTGCCCGGTAGAGCTTTTCGTAGATGGTCAGCATGGCGCGGATGCGGTTCTGGCTATCCTGCAGAACAGCGCTGATTTTTGGGTCGCCTATCCGCTGCGCCTGGATCTGCAGCAGCGCAGCGATGACCATCAGGTTGTTTTTCACGCGATGATGCACTTCTTTGAGCAGCAGTTCTTTTTCCGCCAGCATTTTCCGGATTTTTACCTCGTCGCGCTTGCGCTCGCTGATATCGAGGAAAATGGCGAAAGCCCCGGAGATTTTTCCATTCGGGTCTATCGAAGGCATGGCCGTAACCAGCAGTATCCGCTCCGTGCCATCGGGCCTGCGGATGCGCAATTCGTACTTTCCTTTTTCTCCATGACCGCGGTTGCGGCTTTGTTGCTCAAGTCGGATCAATTCATCATTAGACAGGAATTCCTTGAGGTTGCGGCCGGCCAAGGTGCCGGGCGCCACACCGAATATTTCCTCGGCGGCCGGATTAATGAAAATAAAATTTTCATCCTGGTCAGCGATGCCGATGCCTTCCCCTTGGTTCTCGACCAGCTGGCGGTAGCGTTTTTCGCTTTCCCGCAAAGTGGCATCGGTATTGCCCTGGCGGCGCCAGAAATAGGCAGTCGAAATGGTCACGAGCAAGGAAACCATCGCGACCAGGGCGAGCCGCACCCATTCCAGGTTGGGAAACAAATATTCCACAACCAAGATGGACGTAATCAGGATAAAATTTACTGCCAGAAGCGGCCAGGGCAGGCGCGGGCCGCGCTGCGAAACCTCTGTTGCCTTGTCCGTTTTTTTCCGGTCCATTTCTTTTTTAACTGCCATGGTCCTCGTCCTTGCCAACTGCGTTGGCCGGCTGTCCCAAAAAAACGAAGCGAAATTCCGTACCCGGGCCGGTCTTGACCTT
>JAPKZL010000234.1 GCA_026393795.1 Candidatus Aminicenantes bacterium
CGGCCAGGCTTTTGATTCATTTTTCCTGGATGAATCCTTCGGCCGCATGTACCAGGCGGAAGAGCGATTCAACAAGATTTTCACCTCGTTCGCCGTGCTGGCCATCTTGATATCCTGCCTCGGACTGTTCGGGCTCGCCGCTTACATGACCGAGAAACGAACCAAGGAAGTCGGCATCCGCAAAGTGCTTGGGGCATCGATTTTCAGGATAGTATTTCTGCTTTCCAATGAGTTCAGCAAGTGGGTCCTGGTCGCCAATGTCATCGCCTGGCCGCTGGCCTATTATTTCATGAACCGCTGGCTGCAGACCTTCGCTTACCGCACCACGATCGGGTTCGGCATTTTCTTCTTTTCCGGCCTTGCCGCCCTGGCCATCGCCCTGCTCACCGTGGGTTACCAGTCGGTCAAAGCCGCCCGCGCCAACCCGGTGGACAGCCTGCGTTACGAATAACCAAGGAGGACTAAAATGAAAGAAATCACTTTGCAAATCCCGGTTCTGGAAGCCGAACAGAACATCGAGATCGACGTGCGCATCAACGGCCGGCGCCAGGTCATGAAATACCGCGTCGAGATCGTGGAGTTCGAAGCCGATGCCGAGCAGAAGAATGACTCGGTGGCCCTGCTCAAGCAAGTGATCCGCGAACACGACCCTGACTGGCAGTTGATCCAGATCGGCGCCCCGCTGGACCACAAGATTCCGGTGACCTTCCGCCAGAAGCAACTCGCCCAGTGAACAATGGACCGGTCGCTTGCTTTGTTGCATGAATACGATTGCCAAGGAGGATGCAGGATGAGCTTGAAGGAAATTTTAATGAAGCTAAGCGCGGAAAGGATGCCGGTGCTGCTGTGCGACAGCCAGAGCGAATGGGAGGCCGAATCGCTGCTCGATTCGCTGTCCGCACCGCGGCTGCGGGCTTCCGCCTACCTGCAGCCGGGTCTGTACATCGCCGAGATCAGCGAGAACGGCTACCTGGGGCGGGTGCTCTACAAGATCAAGGGAAAGCAGCCGTGATCAAATTGCGGGGCATTACCAAGTTTTACAGCAGCGGCTTTACCAAGACCTATGTACTCAGAAATATCGACCTCGACGTGCGCGAAGGGGAGTTCCTGACCATCATGGGCCCCTCCGGAGCCGGCAAATCGACCTTGCTTTATATCATCGGCATGCTCGATGACGCATCGGAAGGAGAATACCACTTCAACGACCAGGCGATCCACTCCTTAAGCGAAGCGCAGCGCACCCGGATCCACCAGCAGCACATCGGCTTCGTTTTTCAAAGCTACCACCTGATCGACGAGCTGACCGTCTACGAGAACCTAGAGACCCCGCTGCTCTACAAAAAAGTCAAGGCCGACGAGCGCAAGAGCCTGGTCGCCGATGCCCTAGACCGCTTCCATATCGTGGCCAAGAAGAATCTTTTCCCCAGCCAGCTCTCGGGCGGGCAGCAGCAGCTGGTAGCCGTGACCCGCGCCGTGATCATCAACCCGAGACTGATTCTGGCCGATGAACCCACCGGCAACCTGAACTCCAAGCAGGGCGAGGAGATCATGGGATTGTTCAAGGAGCTCAACCAAGAGGGAACCACCATCATCCAGGTCACCCACTCGGAAAAGAACGCCTCTTATTCAGACCGGGTCATCCAGCTCCTGGACGGCTGGATGGAAAAGGGGGAAAAAGGGCCGGGTGCGTGCCGGAACGCGCAGGCCGAAGGCGGCAAAAGGCTCACCTCATCTTGATGACCAGCAGCGTGATGTCGTCGTGCTGCACCGGTTGGTTGGCAAAGGCTTAGATCTCATCCTTGACCAGGTTCAGCAAGGACTCGGCCGCGGCTCCCCGGTTGGACTGCACGATGCTCTGCAAGCGCTCGTAACCGAATTCGTTACCGATTAGGTTCTTGGCCTCGGAAATGCCGTCGGTGATGAAAACGATGATGTCACCGCTGTGGAGCGGGATGGATATTTCCTTCATTTTTTCGCTGAAGATCGGCTCATCGGTCGCGCCCAAGACCAATCCCGGCGGCACATAGGTTTCCATCCGCTCGCGCCTGCTCACGAAAAAGGGCATGTGCCCGGCCCGGGCGATACGCAGGGTCTGGCCTTTCGGGTCGATCACTCCGTAGCTGGCCGATACGAAGCGATTTTTTTCAAGGCTTTTTCTCAAAACGCAATTGGCCCTGGCCAGCAGTTGGCCGGGACCATCGACTACGCAGCACAAGGACTCAAAAATTCCCTTCAATTCGGCCATGATGAAAGCGGCGGCCAGTCCTTTTCCCGATACGTCGGCAATGACAAATCCTAAACAGTGGTCGTCCAGGAGAAAAAAATCGTAATAATCCCCGCCGACTTCATAAGCCGGCGAGAAGTAGACGGCCAAGTCGGCCCAGGCCAGCTTCGGGACGGACCGGGGCAGCAGACGGCGCTGGATCACCCGGGCGACCTCCAGCTCCTTGAGCAATCGCTCCTTTTCCAGGCGGGTCTCCAGCATGCGCGCATTTTCCAGGGCCATGGCAGCCGAATTGGCGAAAGCCCCGATCGTCTGGATATCCTCTTCCTCAAAAACCGAGTCCCGCTTGATGGCCACGAACAGGTAGCCGGTGATCCGGTTCTTGACCCGCAAGGGGGCCATGGCCAGGGAGCTGAAGGTGAACGTCAGGGTGTCGTTCTGGATGTGAACGCGCAGCTTCTTGTCCCGGAACATGGTCACGGCGCGGTGGCTGGGTCCGCTTTCGGCAAGCAACGCCAGGCTGAGCTCGCGCGCTTCGCGGCTACCGATATTGAAGGCGGCCGGAACGCTGACTTCGTTGTTTTCCTCGATCAGTAGCCAGGAGAAATCGCCGTGGCAAACGTGGGCGGTGACGCTGATCACCTTTTCGGCCAGCTCCTTGAACTCCATGGCTCCGGTGATCGACTGGCTCAAATCGACCAGCGAGGCGAATTCCTCGGCCTTGCGGTCGTAAGCATCGGCGGTGGGCAGATGAAAGAGGGTGGCGAACAGGATCACCCCGGAATAGCAAGCCCCGTAAAGCAGGATGAGCTTGCCGACCTGGAAAAGACCGGGCGACAGGCTGGCAACGACCTTGGCGATGGCATGGCTGTTGAAAAAGAAAGTAGAGCCGGCCAGAAAAATCGCCAGCGACAAGCCGGCCAGGGCAATCAATATTTTTTTCTGCTTTTTGACCAGAAAAGCGATCCATTTGACCCGGAACGAGTTCAGCAGCAGGAAGCAAATGGACAGACTCATGAAAAAGGGAACCGCCGTGGCGATGACGACTGGAGCAAAATAGGTAAGGATGAAACAGGCCAGCATGACTTTGAAAAACCATCCCGGCTGGCGCGCTTTTTTTAAGAAAAACAGTTCGCGCCATCCCGAAACCAGCAGGCCCAAAATGGCGGCAAAAACGATCAGCAGGCCTCCGCCGGCCAAATTGACGGCAGCCCCGGCCTCGCCGCGACTGGCCGGCTGGAACAAGCGGCCGCTCCAGACAGCGAAAAGGATGAGGCTCGACGCACCGAGGGCGGTGATCGCCAGCACGACGGTCAGGGGCCTGTTTTTGTTTTTCGCGAAAAAGCCGCTGCCCGCCCAGGTCCAGGCAACCAGGGAAGCGAACAGCGCCGCTTCGCCGACCAGGCTGAGCCACCCTGGCTCCAGGCCCGGCGCCAGGGCGCGGAACAGCAGGTTGCCGACGGCCACGATAATGGCCAGCGCCAACGCCGTTTTTTGGTTTGCTCTGAATGAAAAGCCTTTCTTCACGCCGACAAAATACCACAATAACAAAAAAAAACAAAGCAGGCCGGCCGGGATGCCCTCGGGCGCACCGGACCGTGCCTGCTTTTAAAACGACGTTATCCGCTCCGCCCTACTCTTTCTTCTCTTGGGAACGGGCGATGGCATAATAAATAAGCATCGCCAGGCCGGCCATGAAGAAAACCGCGCCGGCGGTAATTTCACCGCGGATCCCGACCGGCACCCATTCATGGATCGCAAAGGTGAAAATAAAAGCCAGGCCCACGGCGATCATCACCAGTCCCCACTTCAACGATGAAGCCGATTCAAGGACCGAATGTGGATTGAACAGGGGCTTGATCTTTTCATCGACCATGCCTTTCTCGATCAATTTGGCGCGCAAACGGGAATCCGTGACCACCTTGACCAATTCCAGGACAAAATAGCCGATAACTGCCAAAATCAGAACCGGGACCATATTTTCCATGTTTTTCCTCCATGGTGATTATTCGCGGCGGCAACGACCGCCTCTGTCCAATCAAACAGTGTGCGCAGGAAAATGTTGCAGCGGGGAAATTTTTTTTCGGTGCAACATTCACTCCTTTTGAAGCGTTAGTTTATAATACGGATGAAAAACGGAACATTAATCAGTTTTCGCATGGATGGCACAAACATGGATCCAGCGGCCGCGGAAACCAGCTTGCTGCTCGAACGAGTCAAGGCGGGCGATCGCCAGGCCTATCGCACTTTCATTGAAAAATACCAGCGCCTGGTGGCGGCTATCGTTTTCCGCATGGTGTACAATGCCGCCGACCGGGAGGATCTGAGCCAGGAGATTTTTCTGAAAATATTCGCCCATATCAGGGAATTCGAGGGGTTCGACAAAATCTCGGCCTGGATCGGCCGCATCGCCAGCAACACCTGCATCAACCATTTGCGAAAAAAACGCATCCCGTTGTTCGACGATATCGCCGCTCCAGGACAGGGCCTGGAAAATGTCGCCGGCAGCAGCCCGACTCCCGAATTCCTGAACGAACAGGCCAGCGGCAACCTGGAACTGCAGAGGGAAATCGATCACTTGCCGGCGCACTACCGGCTGATCCTGACCCTGTTCCATTTCTCGGAAATGAATTACGACGAAATCGGCCAGGCCCTGGCCATGCCGGCCGGAACGGTCAAGAGCCATCTTTTCCGCGCCCGGCAAAAATTGCGTGAACGGCTGATGCCGGCCGTCCGGGAGGAAGCATGACAAACGAACATCTGCGTGACGAACAGATCCAGGAAATCCTGGATCATATGGTATTGCAACCGGGTCAGATCCTTCCTCCACATTTACGCGCTTGCCCCTCCTGCCGCGAACGCTTCGCCCAGTATCGCCGGCTTTACGCCGGGCTGGCCGTTGATCCCGGCTTCGCCCTGCCGCCGGCATTCGCCGATTCAGTGCTGAAAAAATTCCCGTCTTCGCGGCCGGTTTTTTGGCAACGACCGGCCATGCGCATCTTCCTGGCCGCGAGCGCTTCAGCCCTCGTTTTAACCGGACTGGTCCTGTTCGTGCCCATGAAACCGCTGGCTGCTGCTACGGCGCGAATTTTCAATTCTTTTGCAGCGGCTTTTCGACCCCTGCCGGCTCAATTCCGGCAGCTGTTGGCCAGCTTGAACGCCGATGCCGGTTTGTTCATCCTGGGCGGGCTTGGCCTGCTCGGCGCCGCCGTTTTCGATCACATCCTGCAACAGCGAGTCTTGCGCCGCAGCCGCTGAAAAGGCATTCCCAGACTAAAACGAGATGCCCACGAAAGCGAAGGTCTTGAACAGGTGATAGCGGGCGACGGGGTCGGAATTAAATTCGTGGTTGCTGAAGGGCATGAAGAAATGAAGCCCCAGGTTGGCCGCCAGCAAGTTGAAATATTTTTTAAAATGCACCAGGCGCAGGCGGACGGTCGAGTACAACCCGTATTGGATATTCCGGAAGATGCTGGCATCGTCGACCTCGTCCGTGAGCTGGCCGCTGACATGGGTGTATTGCCGGCTTAAAAAGACGTTGAAGAAGGGGCCGGCCGAAAAATCGAGGCGCAGCTCGACGTCGAATTGGCGCAGGTTGATGGGCAGGGTGAGCACCTTGCCGTAGCCCATGCCGAGGGCGTTTTTCTTCATATTCCAGATGCCGTTCTCGATGTCGACGTTCTCGCCCTTGCTGATGTTGCCGAAAATGAAAAATTCCTGGCGGTTCGGCTCGAAAGAGGAGAGCATGATCAGCATGTCCCAAAAACTGGGCGCGGGCAACTTGTCGGCGATGTACTGACTGGTGAAGACCTTCAGATGCTCATGGGAATTGAACGAGACGTAGAAGCCCAGGTCGGCGAAGGCCGGCGCGGCAAGGATGATTCCCAAGATGAACAGGAGCATTTTTTTATTCATGGGTCCCCCCTTCCTCGTCGCCCGGCTTGACGCTCAGCTGGACCATGACCTTTTCCTTGGCCTGGACCAGCTCCTGCTTCAGGCCTTCGTTGGCCGCTTTTGCCTCCAGCAGGGCAACGGTCTTCTCTTCAGTGACTTTTTCGCGCTTGATCACTTTGGGCAGCTGCAGCAACGCCTTCAGGCTGAAGGCGATGCCGGCGATGTTGAACACCCGGTGCATGCCGTAGAGGGCCGACTTGGCATACAATGACGTTTCCGGGTTGGAGATGGTGGAAGAGACGAAGGTGGCATTGACTATAAAAAAACCGGCGCCGATCAGAAGATCCTTCAAAAATGACTTTTTGAACTCCTGTTTGTCAAAAACCGTGCGCTGGGAAAGGATCACGGTCTCGCTCCGGGCCTCGGGCTGAAATTCCCGTCCCTTGATCTTCAGTTCGGCCGTGAGCGGGTCAAAGGCCGTGTTTTCCGGGGCCTGATAGCCCATTTCGATGGCAAAGTACTTTTCCATCTCCTTTTCCGGGGCGCCAACCAGCGTCAGCAACAGCCGGAAATCGTGACGGGCCGTCCTGAAAAAATCACCGGCGACCGGGAAGGCCACGACCCGGGGTTCCTCGCCCAGGACTCCCTGAGCCAGCACATCGCCATTGGCGGCGAACAATTGAAATTGGCAGGGGACGGACAGCTGCAGCCGCAGCTTCAACTCGCTGGGCGGACTGAAATAGGCGATCGCGGCCGACGCGGGCGCCATGGCCAGTTCCCGGATCACCGGAAAATCCCTTTGCCATGACGCCTTGAACTGCAGGATTTTCTGCCTGGTCGCAACGGCGATAAAGCCGATTTTGACGTCAGCCGCCTTGAATTGCTCGAGGTACTTTTTCATCCACGACAACTCGGCTGGCGGGTTATTGAGCCTGGACTGGCAGTAGCCAATCAGCAGGCAGACCACCGCTTTATCGTCAGCGGCCAGGTCGGGGAAAACCTTCTGCAGCGATTCGACCAGCTGCGGGTAGTTTTTCTCCACCGCGATCCGGGCGGCGGTTTCTTTTTTCCAATCAACGGCCCGCAATGAAAAGATCATCGCCAAGCCCAAAAAAATCACACTCTTTTTTCTCACGCCCATCCCACCTCCATGCCCACACTGAAAATCATACTATAAACAAGATTAAAACAAAATTCGCCGCGGGTCCTGGTTGAAAAATTCCCCCAGCCTTCCGTACAGTTCGGGATGGGCGGCATACAGCCGGTTTGGCTGTTCAAAGAACATTTCGCAGGCCACGGCAAAAAACTCGGCTTCATTGACCGCGGCATAGGCCGGCAGGATCGATCCCTGCTCCAGGTGCTGGCGCCATTGCGCGGTCCAAAAGTCGGTCCAGGAGCCGCCGTGCGCATGCGGATAGCCGGTGAAGCTTTTCCTCCGCTCGCGGTCGAAAAAATGGGCCAGCTCATGGAGCAGGACATTGCGCCCGGCGGCATGATCGGCACCCCCTTGCTTCAAGCCCTCCTCGGTGATCAGCAGCGGTCCGCGCTCCGGCGCCTGCCCGGCGATGTTTCCCGTCCCGGGCCGGTAGTTACGGTCGAAGCTCGCCCCGGGATAGACCGTGACCCCGTCGGGGAGCGGCGGCTCCCATTCGGGCCGGCCATGCAGCATGGTCGCCACGCCGGCTGCGACCAGCAGCCGCGTCTGCCAGGGGAGCGGCGCGCCGTGGATGGCAACGACATTGTCTTCGCTTAAAAAGAGTGCGATGTCCCGGGCAAATTTCATCTTGCCTGCGTCGTCCAGGCCGCGGAAATAGGCGGAATAAGAGAGCAGGAATTCATGCCAGGAAGGCGGCAGCGGCCGCCGCCCCGCCCGCCGCCGCCGCAGCGGTCTCCGCAGTGCCAGCCACAGGTAAAGGGCCAGCAGCGGCGGCACGACGAACAGCGCGATCGCCTGGCCGGAAACGAAAAAAACCAGCAGCGCCAGCAACGGGATCAACAGCGCGTAGAAGCCGGCGAAAATGGCATCCGTCTTGTAGATGATCTGCATGGGTTAAGATCTGTGCAGCCGGCCACGGGCCAGCGAGAAAAAGACCCCGCTGACGCACAGGGCGGAAAAAATGGCAAAGCAAACCTTGACGCTCTTGATGAAGGGCGGATAGCTGTCCGGGGTGATTTTCGCCTTCCCGATCAGCAGGGAAAATACCAGGGTGGCGACGCCCATGCTCAGCATCCCGCCGACGATGCGCATGGTTCCCAGGGTCGACGCGGCCACGCCGTAGAATTTTTTCTCGACCGATCCCATGACGGCATGGGTATTGGGGGACGAGAAAAGGGCAAAGCCGAAGCCGACCAAAACCAGGGCGGAGACGATGAAGCTTAAGCCGCTTTCCCTGCCGATCCAGGCGAACACGAAAAGACCCGCGGCGCAGAACCCCATGCCCAGCGACGCCACAACCCGCGGTTCCATGCGGTCGGAAAGGCGACCCGCCACGGGGGAAAAGAGGGCCATCACCACCGGCTGGGCGATCAGGATCAGGCCGGCCGTGCGCGGGGTGAACCCCTTGATGTACTGCAGGTACAGGCTCATCAGGAAACTGATGGCGAAGGTGGCGCTGTAGTTGATCAGCGCCGCCAGGTTGGAAAAGGCGAAAACAATGTTGCCGCGCACCAGCCGGGCCTGAAAGATGGGGTGGGGATTGCGCACTTCCCAGCGCACGAACAGGGGCAGGGCCGCCACGGCGGCCAGGAGCATCGCCCCACCGCGCCAGCCCGGCAGCCAGGTGAAGCCGAGCATGAAGGCGGTCATCATCAGGATGTAAGCCAGGGAGCCTTTCCAGTCGAACGATTCACCGCGGCACTCGGCCCACTCCTGGGGCATCTTCAGCCAGAGGGCGGTCAGGACCACCAGCCCAAGCGGGAAGTTGATCAGGAACACCCAGCGCCAGCCCAGGTACTGGGTGAGCATGCCGCCGATGAAAGGGCCCAGGGACAGCCCGGAATAGGTCGCGGCCACGTTGATGCCCAGCACCCAGCCGCGTCGCTGCGGCGGAAAAACCGAGGTCAGGATGGCGACGCTGGTGCCGAAAACCATGGCGCTGCCCGTTCCCTGCAGCACCCGGGCGAGGAGAAAGAGGCGCGCGCCGGGGGCCAGGCCGGCCGCGAGCGAGGAGACGCCGAAGAGCAGCGTGCCGATGGTGAACACCCTCTTGCGGCCGTGAATGTCGGCCAGGCGTCCGAAAGGGAGGAGGAAGGCGGCGGCGGCCAGGAGATAGGCGCTGGCCACCCAGCCCAGCTGGACGGCGCTCATGGCGAAATCGCGCCCGATGGACGGCAGGGCGACGGCCACCGCCGAGGCCATCATCGGCGACAAGAACGAATCCAGGGTCGTCACCAGCAATGCCGTGCGCTGCAGCGATCTGTCTTCCATGTCGACTCCTCGTTCGATCTGCCCAGCCAGCAGAACATTTTCATTCAACAATTCAAGAATTTTAGCATATTTCAATGCGCATGCGACCTGATTTTATCAAATTGGAACAGGACTATAAGCAAGGTTTAGTTTTTTCGCTGTTACGTGCAAGCGCCGGTCCTTGGTCCAGAACAAATGAACGCTCAATTGCGCTGACGCCAGCAAATGGACATCGATCAAACCGAGGCCCTTGCCGCTGAGCGAGTTCTTTTCAACATAAAAAAGAATTTCATCGTCAGAGACTTTTTCCGCTTGCGGCAACGCTTGCAGCAAGGATAATATTTCTTTGCGGTTGCCGAGATTCCCGCAGGCGAGCTCGCCGATGACGAACGGATGGACCGAGACCAGTCCTTTGTTTAATAGATTAGCCAAAAGAGCATTGTCTTTCCGGAAATGATCCACCCAAACCGATGTGTCGACCAACACCATTAATTAACTTCCTGGCGGCGACGGGGGACCGAATGGAGTTTCTTTTCACTGCCGCCCAAACGGGCCAGGCGGCGGCTACTCTCCAGGGCGATCAATGCCTCAAGTCCCAATCGTACCAAAGAGGTTTTTTCCTTGATGCCGGTTAATTCCTTGGCCTTTCGTATTAATTTGTCATCCATATTCAACGTGGTGCGCATGCGCTCTCCTTTGTGCCTGTTTTATATGTATTAGTATGCATTAATTATATGTATTTGGCAATAACAAGGAAAAGCCAGGGCGCGGTTTGGAGGCTTTTCCGATCGAAGCGGAATTAGAAATCTTCAGAGGCAAGACCGAGTCCTTCCCACAGGAATGCAGAATCTAGGGCCGGTTCTCCCCGCAGCCGCGATTCCTCCTCCATGTGCTCGATACCTTTGAGGAGTTCCGCTACCCGTTTTTTCCCGGCGCTGGAACGTACGGCTTGGAGCGGCGTTTTGCCCTGGAGAGCCGGAATAGGTTTTTTCAGCCAGCCTTTGTAGTAAGCACGCTTGAACTCGAGCATTTTTTCCGGGGCAATGATCTCGGCCCCTGCCGGCATCTCGCCGACGGCAGCCGCCGGCGCTTCCGCGAGCATCTTCTCGATGGGCTTCCTGGTTTCCTCGATCAGCCGTAACTCAGCGCCGCCAGCCTGTTTCAAGATGGCTAAACCACGGTTGAAGCGCCGCAGCGAATTGGCCTCGAAGGCCAGATCGTTCCCGTCCCAAAAGAAGCTGCCGAGGATTTTCCGTCCACCGGCTTCGTCGCGTTCTGGGGAAAGCCAGATGATTTGATCGGGGCCGTTTTCCTCAGTGAGAATCTTTTTTTGCCCGAGCAGATTGAAATGTACGGCGGCACGATTATCGGTCCGGAACAGGGCCCGACAGAAAACGAGGCGATGGCCATCGCGGTTGCGCATTTCCGGCTTACGCGGGTGGAGCGCCAGTTCGAGCCACTCGCGGCAGATCAGGGGGGAAAAACCACAGCGGAAATCGTCCGGAGACGATCCTGTCTTTTTAGTCATGTTGCGAAATTCATTTATAATTTTTTCCAGGAACGGGCGCCGACCGGGTTCGAATGCGTACATAGCGGGCGAGAGACGCCAAACGCCATCCACGGACCAAAGCCGACAGACGATAAGTGCCCAGCGTTTCAACTGCCGGCTCGCCTTCATCTCTACAATCGGGAATTCGCTGCCGTCAGCCAGCCGCCGCAACACCACCCCGCGTCCAGGACAAACTTCGCGGATCTCGAACAGGTCCATCCTGGCCTGGGACATCATCGCGATAATATTCTTTTCGCGTCCGCTCAGGTCCAGTTTTTTACGCCGCAGGAATATATCCGTGACCGTTAACGCCATTTCGGGATCGACCATACAATCGAAGAGGAACCAGTCGAAGAAATCAAGCATGAGGGAATTTCCGACGCCGTCGGCGAGCATCTTCGGATCAGCAGGGCCCGGAGGCGCAAACAGCGCCATCGACTTTTCCATCTCCGCGTCATAGAACCGTCTCGCGAAAATCATTATTTTTTCAATCAGCCGGTCCTGGATCCTGGATTCTTCATTTACGGGAAACCCGTCTTCGGGAAAATCAAATATTTCCGTTGTTCTTTCCTTCATTTTTGTTTCTCTTTGGTCTTTACTGCCATTCCAAAACCTGAACGATCAAACGCCCCGAAAAAGGCCGGCGATGGGGAGAACCCGAATCCCATTCATTTCCAGGTACTCCGCTCCGAGATAAAACAGGAAACCCCTTGTCTTCTGCGGCGCGTGGTTGACGAACTCCCGCAAGTGACTGATATCCCTCTTGTCGACCGTTTCACTGGCCTTGATTTCGACGGCATGGATGATATTTCCGGCTTCGAAAATACAATCGATCTCCCGGCCCCCGGAATTCCGGTAATAATAGAGTTGTTCGGCTTTGATGTACCCCAGTTTGCGGCGCTTTTCCAGCTCGGCGATGACGAAATTTTCCACCTGCTGGCCCATGCTCACCTGCTGGTTCATGGCGGTGATGATCCCGGTATCGCTAAAATAGATTTTGGCCGCCTTGATGAAGCGCTTGGCCGGTCCGTACTGGTAGCCATACAACGGGAATGCGAGCTGCGCCTGGGTCAAGATGTTCAAGTATTTTTTAGCGCTGGGGTAGCTCAGGCCGGATTCCCGGGCAAAACTGGAGACTTCGACCAGAGAACCGAGCGAACGGACCAGGTGGTGGAATATGGCCAGCAAGCCGGCTCCATGTTCGATGTTGCCCAGTTGCAGCAGATCACGGATGAAATAGGTATTTTTATAGTTTTCGAGAAGTTCGAGTTTTTCTGCTTCACTTTCGCGGCAAAGTATTTCGGGAAATTGCCCGAATTTCATGGCCGAGGCGATTTTTCTGCGGGCCAACTGCAGCCGCGGCGTTTGCAGATGTTCGCTGAACAACGAGTGATCCACATCCCCCGCCTCCTCGCCCCAGCAGAGAGTGGGCAACGATTGAATGTGGATTCGCCCGGCCATGGAGTCGGCAGCCGAATCGAGAAGGCCCAGCGTGCTCGAACCGCTGAGCATGAACGTGGCTCCCTGGTTGTCGATGGCATACTTGACCGCCACGGTCAGGCGCGGACAACGCTGAACCTCATCGATGATGGCGTTTTTCCCCAGACTTTCTACGAACCCCTTCGGGTCTTTGTTGGCCCAAGTCAACAGGTCGTAATCGTCGAGCGTGGCATAATGGAAGTCGGGAAATCGGCTTTTCAACAGGGTGGTTTTTCCCGCCCGCCGCGGTCCGACCAGTAAAAGCGATTTTTTTGGGGATAATTCCAGCCATCTTTTAAACATACTTAAATTCTATCATGGATTTTTTTAATGTCAAGTTATAATATAGCATTTCCAAAAAGATTTTTGTTGAGGCAATGCGAATAATTGACAGTTTCGTTTCATCCGGTTAGAATCAAGGACAATTATGGAGCAAACCATGAAAATAAGACTATTTATAAGCGCTTGGATCCTCCTGCTGTTCATTACCACGGCCCGCCCGCTGACCGCCAGCAGCCGGCAGGATATCCGCGAGCTGGGCGACAAGCTGGCCCAACAGGCCGCCTACCTGTCCCAGAGCAGTTTCGAGCATTTCAAGGGTTGGAAAGGCGAAATATCCGATTCCGAGCAGGCCATTCTTTTCAAATCGGAGGCTTTCGCCGCCTCCTGCCGCCTGTTCCTCAGACTGAGCGAAGAAAACGAAGGGTTCTTCGGAAACGACAACCTGCGCACCAACCTGTTCAACGCCTTCACCTTCCTGGTCCGTTCATTCAGGGAATTGGAGAAGGATTTCCAATCATCCGCATTGAACGACTGCCGCGAAACCCTGAACGAGCTGGAGCGCGCCTTCAGCCGCTGGCCGGCCCAGGACAACCTGGCCTATTTGCATCAGAAATTCGTCCAGGCCCACGACCAGACCGTTTACCTGATCGAGCGCGTCGGCATCGGTGAATACGTGCGCCGGCCGATCGCCAGCCTGGAAAGCCTGTACCGCTTCAACTTCCTGCTGAACCGCTCCAAGGATCCCTGGAAATACCGGGTCGAGATCGAGCGCTCGACCTTGGAAAAAATGGCCGCTGGCGCGCCCATCGCCCTGACTTTCAACAACTGCCTGGTCATGGACATGAACGAGTATCCCAACCGGCCGGTTTTTCTGATCGAAAATGGAATAAAACGGCCCCTCTCTTCGCCGGCGGCATTGCCGCGTTTCGGCGGCTGGAAAGCGGTTTTTGAGGTTCCGGCCAGCGTGATCGAATCCTACCCTCTGGGCGAGCCGATCACCTGACAGCCCTACGATTTCGATTTCTTTCTGGAAAGGGCGATTTTGTCACGGAGCCTGACGCCCAACCCGTCGGTGGCCACGTAAAAAGCCGGCACCACGATCAGGCTCAGCACCGTCGACAAGGTCAGCCCGCCGATGATGGCGATGGCCATGGGCATGCGTATTTCCGAACCGGACCCGATGCCCAGCGCCGGCGGGATAGCCGCCATCAGAGTGGAAACCGCGGTCATCACGATCGGCCGCAGACGGATAGGGCCGGCCTTTTCCATGGCTTGGCGCGGATCGTTTCCCTGCCCGCGCAGCACGTTGGCGTAGTCGACCAGGATGATCGAATTTTTCTTGACGATGCCCATCAGCAGGAGCAAACCGATCATGCTGAAGATGTTCAGGCTCTGGTTGCCGACCCACAGGGCGAAGGCGGCGCCGGCGATCGACAGGGGCAGGATGGTGATCACCGTCACCGGGTGCAGGTAGGAGTTGAACTGGGAGGCCAGGATCATGTAGGCGATGAGGATGCCCAGGATCAGTGCGAAGAACAAGCTGCTGCTCGATTCGCGGAAGGCGACGCTGGCGCCGCCCAGCACGGCGCGGTAGCCGACCGGCAAATCCTTGCTCAGCTCTTCCACCGCCTTCAGCGCCTCGTCCTGCGCGTGCCCGGGGGCGACGTTGGCGAAGACGGTGATGGCCCGCTCGCGCTCGCGGCGGGTGATGGCCTGCAGGGCGGGCAGTTCGCGATACGTGACCAGCGCCGAAAGCGGCACCAGCTGCCCGGAGCGCGTGCGCACCCGCAGCTTGGCGATGTCCTCGGGTCGCGAGCGCTGAGCGGCCAGCAACTTGACGCGCACGTCGAGGCGCCGGCCACCGGTGCTGTACTTGCCGGCGCGGACGCCGCCGACCAGGGCGTTCAGGGTAGTCGCCACATCGTCGACCGACACGCCAACGTCGGAGATGCGGGCGCGGTCAGGCATGATGCGCAGTTCGGGCATGCCCAGCTGATAGTCGGTATCCAGGTCGACCACCACGCCGCTGGCCGCCAGCTTGGCCATCATCCCCTGGCTCAGGGAGATGAGCTTGTCCCAATCGGCGCCGCGCACCGAGAACTCCACCGGGAAGCCGCGCGTTGCCGTGAAGCCCGCCTGGGAAAGATCCTGAATGACGGCGCGCATGCCGGGGATGGCGTTCAACTCCTGGCGCAGCGCGGCGGAAAATTCCGCCTGCGAATGCTTGCGCTGCTTGGGAGGCACCAGGGTGACGAATATGTTGCCCTGGTTGACGCCACCGCTCCAGCCGCCGATCGAGCCGAACATGCGCGTGACCTCGGGTTTAGCGCCGATGATCGCCTCGGCTTTCTTGACCAGGTTGTCGGTCTCCTGCAGGCTGGAGCCGACCGCGGTTTGCATGCGCACGTTGACCAGGCTCTGGTCCTGGGAGGGGACGAACTCGCTGGGCAGGATCATGAAGACCCCCAGCGAGGCCAGGAAGAGGACCAGGGCGCCGATCAGGATTATCCCGGGCCGGCGCAGGCTCTTTTTCAGCAGCCGGGCGTAGAGCCCTTCCAACCAGCGGAAGCTCTTGTCCACGAGGAGCCCCACGCGGTTGCGGCTCTCGCGCGACGTCTGCAAAAATTGCGAGCAGCGGGCCGGCGCCAGGGTGACCGCCTCGACATAGGAGAGGAGGACGGCCAGGCACAGGGTAACGCCGAACTGCAGGAAGAAGCGGCCGATGACGCCGGAGACAAAGACCACCGGGATGAAGATGGCCACCACGGCCAGGGTGGCGGCCAGGGCGGCGAAGGCGATCTCATGGGTCCCCTCCAGGGCAGCTTGTACCAGTCCCTTGCCGCCTTCGGCGTGGCGGAAGATGTTCTCCATGACCATGATGGCGTCGTCGACGACGATGCCGACCGCCAGGGCCATGGCCAGCAGGGTGAAGGTATTAAAGGTAAAGCCCAGGAAGTAGATGATGGCCACGGTGCCCAGCAGCGACATGGGGATGGCCAGGATGACGTTGAGCGTCGAGGAAAAGGAACCGAGGAACATCCAGCAGACCAGGGCGGTGAGGATGACCGAGAGGATGAGCTCCATCTCGATCTCATTGACGGAGTCCTCGATGAACCTGGTGGAATCGAAATTGACGCCGACGATCATGCCGGCCGGGAGGTAGGGCTGAAATTCGTCCAGGGCCTTGCGCACCTGCTTGGCGACGGCGACGGCGTTGGCGCCGCGCTGTTTCTTGATGCTGATCCCCTGGGCCGGTGTACCGTTGACCCGCTGCAGTCGGCGCACGTCCTCGAAGCCGTCCTCGACCAGCGCCACGTCGCTGAGGTAGACCGGGCTGCCGTTGTTCTCGCGGATGACGATGTGCCGGAACGTTTCCAGGTCGATCGCTTCGCCCAGGACGCGGATATTGACTTCGCGCCCGGCGGTTTCCAGCCGTCCGGCCGGGACCTCGACATGCTCGCGCGTCAGCGCCGCCAGGACATCGTTGACCGTCACCTCGCGCTCGTCCATCCTGCTGGCGTCGAGCCAGATGCGGACGTTGCGTTCCAGGCCGCCGATCTGGATCTCGCCCACGCCGGGGATGGTCTGCAGTTTCTCCTTCAAACGGTAGCGCAGGTAGTCGCTCAGGACCCGCTGCGGGTAAGGCCCGGAAAGGGCGACCATCATGATCGGCTGGTCCTCGGGGTTGCTCTTGGAGATGATGGGCGGGTCGATGTCGCGCGGCAGGCGGCGCTGGGCCTGGGATACCTTGGTTTGCACGTCCTGCAGGGCCAGGTCGACGTTGCGCGACAGGTCCAGCTCCAGGGTAATGTTGGCGCTGCCCATGCGCGACGAGGAGGTGATGGTCTTGAGCCCCTCCACCTGGACCAGGGCCTCTTCGAGGATTTCCACCACGTCGTTTTCCATGACCTCGGGCGCGGCGCCCTCCCAGGTCACTGAAACCGAAATGTTCGGAAAATCGATATCGGGAAACTGGCTGATGCCGATCCGTGACCCGGCCACCAGGCCGAAGACGATGGTGGCGGCCATCAGCATCCAGGCCAAGACCGGTTTCTTGACGCAAACCTCGGTGATTTTCATGTCGGGTCTCCTTGACGGTGAGGCACGCTTATTTGGCAGGCTTGGCCTGGCTCTGGTCGGACCCGGCCTTTTTTTCTTCCACGCGCACGGGCACGCCGTCGCTCAGGGCCTCGGCGCCGCGGACCACCAGCATCTCCCCGCTCTGCAACCCGGAAAGGACCTCCACCTGACCGTCGGCGGTACGCATGCCCGGCGTCAATACGCGCTCAACGGCCAGGCCATTGACCACGACAAAGGCCAGGAAGCCCTTTTCGCTGGGCCGGATGGCCGCTTGCGGGATGACCGGCAGGGAACGGCTGTTGCCCACCGGTACCGTCACCTCGGCGAACGAGCCGGAACGGAGGACATCTTTCGCCTTGTCGATGACCTCGGAGGTCACGGCGACCATGCGCGTGCTCTCTTCGGTGGAAGCGGCGACATGGATGATCTTGGCAACGTATTGCCGGCTGTCATTGCGCACCTTGAACAGTGCCTTCATCCCCGGCTGCAGCCGCGCTGCATCCTGCTCGGTCGCCTGGAAGCGCAGCAGCAGGGGGTCACGGCGGACCAGGGTTGCCAGGACGGATCCGGGCTGGACATACTGCCCCGTCTGCACGGTGCGGGTCTGCACCAGGCCGGCCAGGGGCGCCCGCACATAGGCGTCGTGCAGGTTGAGCTTCGCCTGGTTGAGGGCGGCCTCGGTCTGGGCGACTTCGGCGGCGGCCACCAGCACCTTGGTGCGCCAGGCTTCGATCTCCTCGCCGGGAATGAGGCCGGGGTTCTTCGCATCCACCAGTTCCCGCCGCTTCAGGCCGGCCTCAGCGTCGCTTTTGGAGGCGGTGGCCTTGGCGAACGAGGCTTGCGCCGCCTCCACGGCCAGGCTGTACCGCTGAGGCTCTATTTCCACCAGAATCTGGCCGGAAGCGGTGCGATCGCCCTCGGTGAACAGCACGCGCTCGACCACGCCGGCCACCCGGGCGGTTATCTGGACTTTTTCAAAAGCCTCCACCGAACCCACGGCAGTGATGGAATAGACCACGGCGCGGTTCTGCACCTGCACCGTCTCCACCGGAAACTGTATGCCCGCACGCCCGGCGCCAGGGCCTTTTTTATCACCGGCCGCCTTGGCACTGCCTTTGCCGCAGCCCGCGGAAACCAGGACGATGGAAAGAACAGCCAGACACAATGCGCTCGCTTTTTTCATTTTCATATTTTAGGCTCCTTGCCAAACGGATCCAAACCCTGCGCGGCGCGCAGGTTCAGCAGCGCCAGGGCCAAACCGTTGCGCTGGCGGGCCACCTCCACTTCAGCTTCGAACTGGCTCACATTGGCGTCGGCCACCTGCAGGGCGTTGCTCAGGCCTTGGCGGTACAGTTCGGAGATCTCGGCGGCATTCTTGCGCGCCGCGTCCAAAGCGACCAGAGCCTTCTTCAACGAGGCCTGCTGGCTGGTCAGCTTGACCAGGCCGTCGCGCACCTCCAGGGCCAGCCGCCGGGACGCCCCCTGCAGTTCCAGATCGGCCAGGCGGGCCAGGGCCTTGTATTCCTTGGCTTCGCCGAAGCGCAGGAAACCGTCAAAGATCGACCAGTTGAGCGCCAGGCCGGCCGACCAGGTCGTGGATTTGCCGGTCAGCCCCGCCTCATTGGTATAGCGGTACTGGCTGGAAAGGCTCAGACTGGGCAGCCATTTGAGGCTCGGCTGCAGCACCAGGGCGTGTTGGGCACGGGCGTGCCAGGTCAGGGCGCGC
>JAPKZL010000235.1 GCA_026393795.1 Candidatus Aminicenantes bacterium
GGCGTGGGCGACGGCGAGGCCGGAGGCGATCTGAATAGCGATATCGAGAACTTGGGGGAGGGGCAAGGGGCGAGGGGCGATGGGGGATGGGTTGACGGTGGACGGTGGACGGGAAGAATCAATCAGTTCCTTTAATGTCCGCCCTTCCACGTATTCCATGGCGATGAAGACCTGGCCTTCATGCTCGCCGATCTCGTAAACCGTGACGATGTTGGGGTGGTTCAATGCGGCGGCGGCCTGGGCTTCCCGTCCGAACCTTTCCCTCGCCTCAGGATCAGCCGTCATTTGCCTCGGCAAGAATTTCAGCGCCACTTGGCGCTTGAGCTTGGTATCCTCGGCGAGAAAGACCTCTCCCATGCCACCCTGTCCAATTTTTTCCAGGATGTGGTAATGGGAGATAGTCTGGCCGATCATTTTATCAGTCCCACTTTCTTCAGCAGTTTGCTGCACTTTGGATCGGAACGTAGATCCTCGTACACGGGACGAATAATTTCACTTAATTGCGGGTCATGTTCCTGAATGGCCTTTTCGAGCCAGGCTACGGCGTTATCTTTGTCACCAAGTACATAGTAGACATCGGCAATTTTAAAAGAAACCGATAAGCCTTGCTTCGCATACTCATGCAGCTCGCGGAGCGCCTCCAAAGCCTCTTTTCTTCTCCCGGCACGCGCATAACAACGCCCGATTTCTCCCGGCAGTTGAATTTTTGAAAGAAGTGCCGCCTTCTTGTACTCGTTGATGGCTTCAGTAAATTTCCCCTGCAGTTCGGCCACCATTCCCAGAAAGAAATAACTCCAGGGGAACTGGGGATCCAAATCGATTACCTTCTGGCATTGAATTACTGCCTGGTCGTATTGCCGCATGCAGATAAGCGTATGGCCGAGATTCACATTAATGATCAGCGAGAGCGGATCAAGTTCTACTGCGCGCCGGGATTCGGTTATCGCTTCCTCAAACCGGCCCAGCCTGCGCAAAAAGGTGCTGTACCAATGGTGGGCTGTCGGATAGCTTGGATTCAGTTCAATGGCGCGCTTGTATTCGATTTCCGCGCTAGCCAAGTCAAATTGGTTTTCTTTTACGTATCCCAAGGCCGTATGGGCTTCGGCTAGGGTCGGGTCTATCTCCAGGGCTTTTGACGCGGCTTCCAGTGCCAGAGCATAATTTTCTTTTGACCCTGATCCATAGTAAGGCATCACGGCGTAGGCGCTGGCCAATCCGGCATAGGCCAACGCATAGGATGGATCTTTCTCAATTGCCTGGTTGAAATGGGCGACTGCCTTTTGAAAGTCAGTGGTCACCCGTTTGTTCAAATAGAAACGTCCTTTCAGAAAGAGTTCATACGCTTCGGTGTTTTCTGTCTGTTTATTCTCTATCCGCTCTTTCTCCTCCGGTGAAAGTTTCGCTTTTAATGCAGCCGCGATTTTTTGGGCGACATCACTCTGAATGGCAAAAACCTCTATCAGCTCCTTGTCGTAAGTGTCGGCCCAGAGATGGCCCTCGTTGCGGGCGTCGATCAGTTGGGCCACGATACGTACTTGATTTTTCGCCCGGCGCACGCTGCCCTCCAGGACCGTCCACACGTCAAGCTCCTTGCCGATATCGCGGATGTTTTTTGCTGTGTTTTTATAGGTCATGACCGAAGTACGGGAAATCACCTTCAAGTCACCGATTTTCGAGAGCTGGGCGATGATGTCGTCGGTGATGCCGTCGCTGAAGTACTCATCCTCCTTGCTGTCGCTCAGGTTCTTGAAGGGCAGCACGGCGATCGAATGGGTCCAGGCGGGCTGGACGGGGCGTATGTCTGTCGTCTGTTTGGAAACATCTGGCTTTGGCTTCTCCCTAGAAACAAAGGCGATCGAATGGGTCCAGGCGGGCTGGACGGGGCGTATGTCTGTCGTCTGTTTGGAAACATCTGGCTTTGGCTTCTCCCTAGAAACAAAGAACAACGCTGCCGCTGCTGCCACAAAAAGAATGGCCACCACCGGAATTGCCCATCTCGGCCAGCGCCAGGTTTTTCGCCGAGGAGCCGAAGGAACCGGCTGGCGGTCGGGCCGCGAATCTCTCTTCAGGTGCTTCAGATCGACCAGCATGTCATCCGCATGCTGGTAGCGGTCATCCGGCTCCTTGGCCAGGGCTTTTTCCAGGATGCGGTCGAACTCAAGCGGGGCGTCTTTTCGGATCGAGGTCAGTCTCCCGGGCTCCTCGTTCAGGATGGCATATACCACCGCCTGCTCATAGTCGCCCTTGAAAGGTACTTTTCCAGTGAGCATCTCGTAGAGCACCACTCCCAGGGACCATATGTCAGTCCTGTGGTCGACCTCCTTTCCCATCGTCTGTTCAGGTGACATATAATGGATGGTTCCCAGGGTGGAGGATTCTTTGGTTAAGGAAGAGATTCCTTTTAGTTTCGCAAGACCAAAATCCAATATTTTTACCCGGCCGTCCTTGTCGACCAGGATATTCTGCGGCTTGATGTCGCGGTGGACGATGCCTTTGGCGTGGGCTACTGCTAGCCCTTCGGCGATCTGGGTGGCGATTTCAAGAACTTGGGCGAGGGGCAAGGGGTGAGGGGCGATAGGGGATTGGTCGACGGTGGACGGTGTACGGTTGACGGTGATCAATTCCTTCAGCGTCTGGCCCTCGACGTATTCCATGGCGATAAAGACCTGGCCCTCGTGCTCGCCGATCTCGTGGACGGTGACGATGTTGGGATGGTTCAGGGCAGCGGCGGCCTGGGCTTCGCGTTCAAAGCGGGACCTCGCTTCCTTGTCGGCGGTCATTTGGATTGGCAGGAATTTCAGCGCCACTCGGCGCTTGAGCTTCGTATCCTCGGCCTTGTAAACCTCTCCCATGCCGCCGGACCCGATCTTGTCCAGAATGTGGTAATGGGATATGGTCTGACCGATCATGGTTTTTTTGGCTTCGCATGCTCAACCATTTCAGGGCTCCAGGTTCATCTTCCGCAGCAGGGCGTGGAAGGCCGGAAAAGATCGCAGGCGATCGTAGGTCGGGGCAATCTTGATCGCGGTCACAAGGAGTGGATCACGCTCATCGATACCTCTTGCGATCCACTCCAGACTCTCGTCCAGTTCTCCCATGCCATTATGGGCCCAAGCAAGAGCGGATGAGGGCACATATCCAAACCGCCGTCGCGCCATCAACTCCTCCAAGAGTTGCCGCGCCTCGGCAATCCGACCGACCCGGCCGTAAAGGCTACTCAGCGTTCCCAGTGTCAGCGAATTGGCTCCGGAAAGCTCATTCGCCTTCTCGGCTGCGACGATGGCCTCCTCGAACCGACCATTGTACGTATAGGTGATCGAGAGAAACCACTGGGAGAAGAAGAAATATGGGTCCAGATCGATGGTTTGCTGCAGTTGCGCGATGGCTGGTTCGAACTGGCGCGTGACGCCGAGGAGATACCCCAATAGCGTATTGTAGAATGGATCGAGAGGATCCAGCTCCACCGCCCGACGCATCTCGGTCAAGGCCTGTTCCACCCGACCCAGAGGGTAAAGGAACCACAAGGCGTAACACCAGGCGTAATCGTAGCGGGCAGCTGTCGCGGACGGGCTTAACTCTTGTGCACGGAGGAATTCGCGCTCGGCTCCAAGCCAATCAAACTCGCCACTACCAAGGACGGTTCCGAGTGCGCTGTGGGCGTCGGCGATCGTGTCATCGAGTCTGAGGGCCTCGAGTGCCGCCGACTTGGCCCTTGAGAATGACTCCCGCGGATCCGTGGATCCCCAAAAAGCGCTCCAGAAGTAGGATTCTGCCAGCATGACATGCGCCAAAGCGTACTTCGGATCTAGCGCGATGGCTTGCTCACAGTACCGCCGGCCTGTCTCGCGTCCTTCCTGCGTCATTCTCAGCAGGTGATACCGGGCCCTCAGACAGAAGTCATAGGCGGCGAGGTCCTCGGTGTACCGCTTGACAAGCGGACGATCCGCCGCCAACCGTACCCGCAACTTTTCCACAATGGCCTGCGAGATCTCGTCCTGTATGGCAAAGACATCGGTCAACGCCCGATCGAAGCGTTGACTCCACAGGTGGTACCCGTCGCTTGTTTTGACCAGCTGCGCCGTCACCCGGATGCGTTTGCCCACCCTGCGCACGCTCCCTTCCAGAATGTGCGAGACGTTGAGCCGCGCCCCAATCTCGCGCACGTCCGCCTGTTTGCCGCGGAAGGCGAAGGACGAGGTCCGAGCCATCACGCGAAGTCCCGGCACCTGCGTCAGGGCGTCGATGATATCCTCGGCCAACCCATCACTAAAGTACTCATTTTCCTTGTCCGCACTTATGTTTGTGAATGACAACACTGCGATCGAAGGGACCAACTTCTCGTCTTTATGGCCGGAGTCCATGGTTTTGGATTCGAGTCTTCTTTTTATTCCCTTTACTGCCTCGAGCAATTCGGCTGAATTCTGATATCGTTCGTTCTGATCCTTGGAAAGCATTTTTTCAATAAGACGCTCCATTTCGACTGGTACATCATAGCGAAGGTTTCGAAGCGGTTTTTGAACTTCGTTCATGATTGAATAGATTACCGCTTGCTCGTATTCACCCTTGAACGGCAGTTTTCCGGTCAGCATCTCGTAGAGAACGACCCCCAGCGACCAGATGTCGGTGCGCTGGTCGACCTCTTTGCCCATGGCTTGTTCTGGCGACATGTAAGCCACTGTGCCCAAGGTGGATGATTCTTTGGTAATGGATGATACGCCTTTCAACTTGGCCAGACCGAAATCCAATATCTTCACATGGTTGTTCTTGTCGACCAGGATGTTCTGCGGCTTGATGTCCCGATGAACGATGCCTTTTTCATGGGCAGCAGCGAGGCCGGAGGCGAGCTGGGTGGCGATGTCAATGACGTCCTTTACAGGTAGGGGCACGGCGCGCCGTGCCCCTACGCCAATCGCCCCATCACCCGAAATCAATTCCTTCAACACGTGCTTCGTGCAGGAAGCGCTGCTTGGCATCGGGATCGCGGGTCAGCTCGGCTGGTAAAAACTTAAGAGCGACCACGCGCCTGAGCTTGGTGTCCTCGGCCTTGTAGACAACGCCCATCCCGCCCTCGCCGAGCTTCTCGAGGATTGTATAATGTGAGACGGTCCGGCCGATCATGAAACTCTTTTGACCACCACCAGGGTCATGTCATCCATCTGCGGCTGCGTGCCGGCGTATTTTTTCACGTCCTCCAGGATCTCTTCGATCAGCCCCTTGGCGCTGGTTCCGCCCAGGGGCTGCACCAGCTTGATGAGCCGCTTCTCGCCGAATTCCTCGCCGTTTTCATTGATCGCCTCGGTGATGCCGTCGGAAAAGACAAGCAGCCGGTCGCCCGGATGCAGACTCACGCTGTCTTCCTCGAAGGGGAACGATTCGAAGCAGCCCAGGGCCAGGCCGCCTTTCTCGAGCCGCTGCGGCTCTCCATTGGCGCGGAAAAGGAACGGGTAATTGTGGCCGGCGTTGCAGAAGTGGATGGCATGGCTGGAAGTATCCAGGCAGCCGAGGAACAGAGTGGCGAATTTTTCCGCACTGGTGTTGTGGAATAGAAGGGTGTTGGCTTGCTCAAGGCAGGCGGTCAGGGAAGGGTTGGTCATGGTCTGGCTGCGCACGGCCGCCTGCAGGTTGGCCATGAGCAGCGCCGCCGGCAGCCCCTTGCCCGAAACGTCGCCCAGGCAGAATGCCAGCCGTGCCGCGCCCGAGGTCAGGAAATCATAGTAATCGCCGCCGACTGTCTTGGCCGGGACGCTCT
Organism: Candidatus Aminicenantes bacterium; assembly: GCA_026393795.1. Taxonomy (NCBI): domain Bacteria; phylum Candidatus Aminicenantota; species Candidatus Aminicenantota bacterium. Next base: position 5,750 of record JAPKZL010000235.1, read on the forward strand.
TGCCGGCGATGTCGTAGCCCGGCAGAACCGGCGCTTCCTTGGGCAGGAGGTTGGTCTGGATTTCGTAGGCCAGGCGAAGCTCCTCCTGCATGTGCAGCAATGCCTTCTCCTTCTCGGCCAGGCGGGCGTTCTCGATGACCTGGGCCGATTCGCTGGCAATGATCGACAGCAGCCGCTGGTCGTCGGCGTTGAATCCCGGTCCCGATTTTTTATTGAAGGCGACGATAATGCCGATCATATTGCCTTTGCAGACCAGGGGGACGCACAGGAGCGAATTGACCGAGAAAAGGTCGCCGGAGCCGGCGCTGAAGCGGCGGTCGCTCTGGAAATTGTTGACGATGAGCGGGACGCGGTTCTTCAGCATCCAGCCGCTCAGCTGGTCGTCGAGCCGGTAGGGCAGGCGCTGGTGGCTGCTGTCTCCGAAGCGGCAGAGGGTCTGGAATGGTTTTTCCAATTTTTCTTCCTCCAGCAGCAGGACCGCCCCCTGCTCGGCCTGCAGATGGTGCACGCAGCGCTGGGCGATCAGGTCGAGGATCTTTTTCAGGGCCAGGTTGGAATTGATGGCTGTGGCGATCTCGTTGAGGATGCCCAGCTCCTCGACGGCCCGCTGCAGCCGCTTGTTTTCAACCTGCAGCTGCTCGATGGTTTGCTCGCGGTCTTGTTTTTCCATTCTTTTCCCTCCAACGCGCAAAGCAAAAAGTCAAATTGCCCTTATTTTAGAATTTTAATATTTTATTTTCAATAACAATGATTTTTTAACGACTTCCAGGCGGGAGCGGAACTGGCGCTCCAAGTCCTTCGGCACCGGGACGGTTTGTGGTATAATCGCGGCTGGCAACAACATGATCGAAAAAATGAAGGAAATTTTCCGCCACCGGCAGCTGATCCTGATCCTGGTCTCGCGCGAGCTGAAGGCGCGCTACCGCGGCACCGTGCTCGGCTTCTTCTGGAGCCTGTTCAACCCGCTGCTGCTGATGCTCGTGTACACAATCGTCTTCGGCTTCATCGTCAGCCGCGGCAAGGTGGCCGGCTTCGGCAGCGCCAAGCTCTACGCCCTGTTCCTGTTCAACGGCATCCTGCCCTGGACCTGGTTCTCCTCGTCGCTGATGGAGTCGGCCAATGTGCTGATGGTGCACGGAGCGCTGATCAAGAAGATCAAGTTTCCCATCGAGGTGCTGCCGATCATGGTGGTGACCACCAACATGGTCCATTTCCTCCTCGGTTTGCCCGTGCTGATTCTCTTTTTCCTCATCTTCGGCCAGCCGTTGAGCCTGTGGGTGCTCTTCCTGCCCATCAGCCTGATTGTCCAGTATATCTTCACCATGGGACTGTGCTTCCTGATCTCGGCTCTGACCGTCCATTTCCGCGACATCAAGGACATCCTCACCAACCTGATCACCCTATGGTTCTTCACCACCCCGATCATCTATACCTACGATTCGGTGCCCCGGGTGCTGAAAATGGTCCTGAACTTCAACCCCATGACCCACGTGATCGAGTCGTACCATTTCTCCTTTTTCTTCGGGTCGCTGCCGCATTGGAGGCGCCTTTCGATCACGGTGCTGGTCGGGCTGCTGTTTTTATACCTGGGCTACGTGATCTTCGACAAGCTGCGCGACACTTTCGTGGAAGAGGTCTGACATGATCGCCGTGCAAGTCAAGGACGTCTTCAAGTTCTACAAGAAATACGCCGACCGCCACAAGTTCCTGACCATCAAGAGCGCCATGGTCAGCAAGAGCCTTTTCGGCGACTTGCAGGTCGCCGAACGCTTCGAAGCGCTGCGCGGCGTCTCCTTCGACGTCAAGACGGGGCGGACCCTGGGCATCATTGGCGAGAACGGCTCGGGCAAGAGCACCATGCTCAAGATCCTGGCCGGCATCAGCAAGCCCACGTCGGGGTCGGTCGTCACCAACGGCCGGATATCGGCCCTGATCGAGCTCGGCGCCGGTTTTCATCCCGAGATCTCGGGGCGGGAAAACATCTTCATCAACGGCGTCATCCTCGGCCTGACCCGCAAGGAGATCCAGGAAAAATACGAGGAGATCGTCCAGTTCGCCGAGCTGGAGGATTTCATCGATCAGCCGGTCAAGGGCTATTCCTCGGGCATGTTCATGCGCCTGGGCTTTTCCATCGCCATCAACGTCAACCCCGACATCCTGCTCATCGACGAGGTGCTGGCCGTGGGCGACGCCTCGTTCGTCCCCAAGTGCCTGGACAAGATCAACGAATTCCGCCGCCACGGCAAGACCATCATTTTCGTCTCCCACGACCTGGCCACGGTGGAACGGATCTGCGACGACGTCATCTGGCTGAAGAAGGGAAAGATCGAGATGCGCGGCTATCCCAAGCGCGTGGTCGATGCCTATCTCGAGTACGTGGGCAAAAAAGACATAAAAAAGCTCCAGCTGCAGCATGAAAAAGAAGCCAAGCATATCCTGCAAGACAAGGTCGGGCACGATAAGGCCGGAGCCCGGCTGGCGGATGGAACGGAAGGGCTGGAAGACCCGGAAAAGCGCTGGGGCAGCCGGGAAATCGAGATTTCCAACGTCAAGATGTTCGACGGCCAGGGCAAGGAAAAATACATCTACAAAGCCGACGAGCCGCTGACCATCGAATTCGACGTCCAGGCGGCCGCGAGCCAGAAGGATTTTGTTTTCGGCATCGGCGTGTTCAATTCCGAAGGCATCTCCTGCTACGGCTCCAACACCGTCCTGGACGATTTTAGCGCCAGGTCGATCTCGGGCAGCGGCAAGGTCCGGCTGGCGATACCGGCTTTGGGGCTGATCAACGGCACCTATTTCCTGGATGTCGCCGTCCACAAGTTCGACGGCTATCCCTTCGACTATCACCATTTCCTCTATACCTTCCGGGTCAACTCCGCCCATCGCGACGTCGGCATCGCCCGCATCGCCCACCAATGGGAATTTTCGGACAACATCCGCCTGAAAAAAAATGAAAATTCTTGATACGGTCGCGGCGCTGAACCGGGAGCTGGAAAAACGCCCCGGGGACAAGGTCGTATTCACCAACGGGGTTTTCGACCTGCTGCACCCCGGCCATGTCCAGCTGCTGCAGTTCGCGCGCAACCAGGGCGATCTCCTGGTGGTCGGGATCAACGACGACGCGTCGGTCAGGGATCCGCGATATCGAACGGATCGTCGTCCTGGTCAAGGGTGGCGATTACGCTCCCGGCGAGGTCGTGGGCCGCGCGGAAGTGGAGGGGCGGGGCGGCATATTGTGCCTGTTCAAGCTGGCCGGCAATTATTCCAGCTCGGACCTGATCGAAAAAATAGTCAGGAATTTCTAAGCGGCACTGCGCGCTTTTTCCTTTTTCTTCAGGACTTTCACCCAGGCGTAAAAAACGGCCAGCGCCAGCGCGGCGCCGGCGAAAAACCAGGGCCGGCTCAGCCTTCCCGAAAAAACCTTATCCTTCCAGGCCAGGATCAGCAGCGCCGCCATGAGCAGGTTGAAGCAGGAGTCGTTCTCCTTGAAGAAGACCTTGCGGCCGTCGAAGCGGTGGCCGGGAGGGAGATAATTCGCGGTTCGGGGGAGCCAGCGGTTGACGCGGACGCGGTAGTCGGCGTAAGCCTGGCCGTGCTGTTGCAGCAGGAATTCCTCTTCGGCCAGCACGATAAAATGGTACTGCAGGAAGAGAAAAACGATGAAGAGGACCAGGGCCAGCGGCTGGGCGTACATGGTCAGCAGGCCGGCGAAGATGAGCGTGTTCCCCCAGTAAAGGGGGTTGCGCGCCAGCGAGTACAGGCCGGTGGTGTTCAGGCTTTCGGCCTTGAGGAAACTTTCGCGTCCCGAGGTGCCGCTGCCGGCGTAGCCGACGCTGATCATGCGTATCCCTTCCCCGGCGAAAGCGACGATCAGCCCGATCGCGGTCCAGAGCGGCGCCGGCGACAGCGGTTTGAAAAAAATGAAGGTGAGCGCGATGAGCGGCAGGGGAGTGAAGCTGCGGAACTTGAACAGGAACTTGCCGAAACGCAATGGCCAGGGTTGCATGGCCTTAACTTACCGTGAAATGGCTGGACTGTCAAGAATGCAATCGGTGTACGGTTTACGGTGTACGGTCTTTCCCGGTCTCCTTGACAGCTCCTTTTGTCGATGATAAAAAAGGGCTTCTGACAAACGGGTGGAGATTATTGTGGAACAGATCGCGCTGATTATTTTTCTAATCACCTACGCCGGGGTGGCGATCGGCGGCATACCCGGCCTGGCCCTGGACCGCACCGGCATCGCCCTGCTGGGCGCCATCGCCATGGTGGTCGCCAAGGTGCTGACCACGCGCCAGGCTTTCGACGCCATCGACACGGCCACCATCCTCCTGCTTTACGCCCTGATGGTCATCTCCGCCCAGTTCAAGCTCAGCGGTTTTTACACCCGGGCGGCGCTGCGGCTGACCGGGCTAATGTCGCGGCCGCGCCTCTTTTTAATGGCGATCATGGCTTTCAGCGCCCTGCTGTCGGCTTTCCTGACCAACGACATCATCTGCCTCGTGTTTACCCCCATCCTGTGCGTGGCCATCCTCGAAGCCGGGATGAACCCCGTCCCGTTCCTGATCGGCCTGGCCGCAGCCAGCAACATCGGCTCGGCGGCCACGATCATCGGCAACCCGCAAAACATGCTGCTGGGCCAGGTCGGCAGGCTCGATTTTCTCGCCTTCAGCCGCGCCTGCCTGCCGCCGGTCATTTTGGCCTTGGCCGGCGCTTATTTCATTCTGATCGGCCTTTATTGGAGGCAGATTCCCGGACGCCGTGAAGCACCGGCGGAAAAAAAGGCCGACTATCCCGCATTCAACCGCCACCAGACCGTGAAAGGCCTGATCGTCATTGCCATTTTGGTGATCCTTTTTTTGACCCGTTTGCCGCGCGAACTTTCGGCCATTGCCCTGGCCGGATTTCTGCTCTGCAGCCGGCGCATGAAGACCCGCTCGTTGCTGGGCCTGGTCGACTGGCACCTGATCACCCTTTTCTGCTCCCTGTTCATCGTCATGGCCGGCATCGGGGCGGCGCACATCCCCGGGCAGATCATGGTCTTTCTGACCGCCAGGGGAGTGGTTTTGACCCGCATGGTCGATTTGGCCGTCCTGACCACGCTGCTCAGCAACCTGGTCAGCAACGTGCCGGCGGTCATGTTGTTGGTAAAAATTCTGAGTCCGGCCCAGCATCTGTCCTGGGTGGTGGTGGCGCTGGCCAGCACCTTTGCCGGCAACCTGATCACCATCGGCAGCA
>JAPKZL010000236.1 GCA_026393795.1 Candidatus Aminicenantes bacterium
CCAATTTTCCAGGTCATAGACTTGTCCATCTTTTTTCTCCTTTACTCCAATTGCAACGGCTGTCGATGAATGTCATTCGCGGTGGCGGTTCGCGCGGCGGGCCGCAGCAAGCTATTTGTTTTTGTCGCCGCCCACTTCCAGGACCGAGGCGATGGACGACTTGGTGATCTGCAGCTTGGTGTTGCCGTCCACCTGGATCTCGAAGCGGTCATCCATGATGCGGGCAACGGTTCCGAAGATGCCGCCGGCGGTGATGATGCGCTCCCCGCCGCGGAGGGAACTGATCATGTTCTGGTGCTGTTTCTGCTTCTTGCGGGCCGGCATGATGATCAGCAGGTAAAAAATGCCGAAGATAACGACAAATGGAATGAGTTGCACCAGCATATTCTGGTTCTGCATCTTAATCTCCTTTGTAAAGAGCTAAAAAATTCTCTTTAAATTCGATGAATTTGTGCGATTGGATAGCATACCTTATTTTCGTCATAAAATCAAGGTAGAAATGGATATTGTGAATGGTGTTCAGTATCGAGGCCAGGATTTCCCTGGACTGGAACAAGTGGCGCAGATAGGCCCGGGAAAAAAGACGGCAGGTGTAACAGGAACAGGCGCCGTCGAGCGCCTGCTCGTCAAAGCGGTACTTTTCATTCTTGATGCGCACCCGGCCGCGCGAGGTGAACAGGGTGCCGTTCCTGGCGTTGCGCGAGGGCAGCACGCAGTCGAACATGTCGACCCCGTGTTCGACCGCGAAAAGAATGTCCTCGGGCGTTCCCGAGCCCATCAGGTAGCGCGGCTTGCCCGCCGGCAGGCGCGGCGCCAGCGGCTGCAGGGTCTGCTGGAATTCGCTAAGGCTTTCGCCGACGCTCAAGCCGCCGATGGCGTAGCCGTCGAAATCCATGGCCCGCAGTTCCTGCAGCGACCTTTCGCGCAGGTCGGCATGGAGGCCGCCCTGGATGATGGCGAACTGGAAATTGCCCCGGTTGGTTTTTAAAAAATGCTCCCTGGCCCTCGCGGCCCAGTGGCTGGTCAGGTGCATGGCTTTTTCATCCTGGCTGCGGCTGGCCGGATGGGGGGCAAAATGATCCAGAACCATCTGGATGTCGGAATCGAAGATGTTCTGGACGTCGACGACCGCTTCCGGGGTTAAAAAAAACGAACTGCCGTCCAGGTGCGACTTGAAGCTCACGCCGCGCTCGTCCACCCGGGCGTTGGCCCGCAGCGAAAAGACCTGGAAGCCGCCGCTGTCGGTCAGGATCGGCTTGTCCCAAGCCATGAAGCGGTGCAGCGAGCCGAAGGGCTTGATCACCTCCGTTCCCGGGCGCAGGAACAGATGATAGGTGTTGGCCAGGATGATCTGGGCGCCGGCTTCGTCAAGTTGGCGCGGCGTCAGCGCCTTAACCGTCCCGGCCGTGCCCACCGGCATGAAAACCGGGGTGTCGATCCCGCCTCTCTTGGTTTCGCTGCGGCCCGTCCGCGCCGAACACCGCTCGTCCCGGCCGGTCTGGGTAAAAAACATATCAGTGTTTCTTTTTCGGTTTTTCCGCCTGCAGCTGCATTTTTTGCAGTTCTTTCATGAAAAGCTGGTAGCTGTTCAGTTGGGTGGACTGGGGGAAAGCCTCGATCAGCTGCTGGTAGACCCGCATGGCCTGGTCGTATTCCTTGCGGTAGACGTGGCAGTTGCCCAGCATGACGTAGGCGTCTTCGTTGGGGATCGTCTTGTCAGCGATGGCCTGTTCGAGGTAGGGCATGACCTCGGCGGCATCCGCGGCCATCCGGGTCACATCGCCCTTGCCCATCTTCGCCTCCAGGAGGCGGAACAGGTTGGCGCCGACGAAGAAATTGGCCTGGGAAAAGAGTTCGGGCTTCTTTTCCATGGCCGCGTAGAGCTGCAGATATTTTTTAAAAAAGACGCATGAATCCTCGAATTTATTGCTGATGTAGCCGATCATGCCGAGGAAATAGGTCGCATTCGCGTACAGGTCCAGGTTATCCTTTTCCAGTCCCTCCACCGCCTGGCACGAGGCGAAATTCTCCTGGGCCTGAGGATATTGCTTCAGGTTGTAGAAATTGTAGCCCAGGAGATAGCGCACCATGGCCTGCATGTTCTTGTTTTCCTTGTCCGTATAGGGCATGTCCCTGAGCTTCAGCAAATAGGCATTGGCCTTTTCGAAATCCTTCTTGTTGCTGGCCGCCTTGCCGGACTCGAACAGCGCCTGGCACAGGGCCAGCTGAGCATTCTTGTAATCGGACTGCAAGCGCAGGGCCTCTTCGAATTCGCCAATGGCTTTGTCGGCCGTGCCCTTTTCGAAATACAGGACCCCCAGGTTGTGGTGCACGACGGCATTGTTCGGCGTCAGCGCCAGGGCCTGGTTCAGCAGGTCGATGGCCTGGTCGGGCTGTTTCTGGTTGATCGCCTCCAGTGCTTTGACCATTAGTTTCTGGGCTTTTTTGGCTATTTTTTTCTCCGATTCGGCCGGGGCGGCCAGGATGGCAAAGAGAAAAATCAGCAAGAAGAACAGCGCACTCGCCAATCCGCGTTTTTTCATGATCGGAACCTCCATGTTATTTATTGTTTCAATCGCCTGCCGGTTTTGAGAACCCTGCTTATGCCGGCAGCTTTTTTTTAAAATAGGCGATGGTCTCACGCAGACCGTCCAGCAGCTGCACCTTGATCTCCCAGCCGAGGTGTTCCCTGGCCAGGGAGATGTCGGGTTTGCGCCGCACCGGATCGTCGACCGGGAGCTCCTTGAAAACGATCCGCGACTTCGATTTCGTCAGCTTCAGAATCAGCTCGGCCAGCTCGAGCACCGTGATCTCCTCCGGGTTACCCAGGTTGAGCGGGCCGCTGATCCGCTGCTGTTCCATCATGCGCACGGTCCCGTCGATCAGGTCGGACACGTAGCAGAAGGAGCGGGTCTGCTCGCCGCGGCCGAAGACGGTAAGCGGTTCGCCGCGCAGGGCCTGGACGATGAAGTTGCTGATCACCCGGCCGTCGTTCAAGGCCATGCGCGGCCCGTAGGTGTTGAAGATGCGGATGATGCGGATGTCGACGCGGTTCTGCTGCTGGTAGTTGACCATCAGCGACTCGGCCACCCGCTTGCCTTCATCGTAGCAGGAACGCGGGCCGATGGGATTCACCCGCCCCCAGTACGATTCCTTCTGCGGATGCTCCTCGGGATCGCCGTATACCTCGGACGTGGACGCCTGCAGGATGCGGGCCTTGACGCGCTTGGCCAAGCCCAGCATGTTGATGGTGCCCAGCACCGAGGTCTTGATGGTTTTGACCGGGTTGGACTGGTAGTGGATCGGCGAGGCCGGGCAGGCGAAGTTGTAGATGCGGTCGGTCTCGAGCAGGATCGGGTGAATGATGTCGTGGCGGATGATCTCGAAATTGGCGTCGGCGCGCAGATGGCGGATATTGTCCTTGCTGCCGGTGAAAAAATTATCCAGTCCGATCACGTCATCTCCACCGGCCAACAGCGCGTCGCACAGGTGCGAACCGAGAAAGCCGGCGGCTCCGGTAACCAGGTTAATCATCTTCGTTCCCTTACCATGAATTTGCTAGCGGAATATTTTAACCTAAAAACCTTTTGCCGACAAGTGGTTTCACCTGCAAGGGCCTGGAAGCGAAATCGGACTGGAAAGCGGCTTACTTGTTCAAGATCCTGCTGATCGTTCTATAGAGGTTTGCGGAATTACAGCCAGTAGGTGACGCCGAAAGAGGCGCCGATGGAGGAGCCGCTGGCGAGGAAAGCCAGGACCTTGGCATAAATTGCGATATTGGGCTTAATGTAATAGCGGCCGCCGGCGAACGGCTTGAAACCGAACGACGTTCCGCCTTCGCCGCGTACCTGGAAGGCAAGCGCCGGCCCGGCGCCGGCGAAGACGTCGATGTTCTTCTCCTTCAGGTTGAAATGGTAGGCCACGTCGGGCGAGGCGATCATCACCGTGGGGCTGTTCAGCGTCCCCACCAGGTCGCCGCCGACGCTGATGTTGGGGGTGAGGAAATACTCGAAATTGCCCCCCAGGCAGACCGTCTTGTAAAAGACGGCAAACTCCCCCGTGAACAGCATCTCGCCCTTGTGGAACTGCGCGGCGACGCGTTTGACCGGCTTCTTGTGGAAGGCGGCGGAGACGGCGGAAACCAGCAGTATCGACAAAGCGATGACCATCGTTATTTTTTTCAGTTTCATGAACCCTCCTTGATTGTTTCATACCATATTGAAATTTATTCTTCAAGCGGTTGACTTTTTTTTTTAATATCAGTTACAATTGAAAAATGTTAGGTTCCATATTCTTTTACGTGGGCTGTTTCTTCACGAGTTTTTTCCTGTGCGTCCCGATCGGGCCGGTGAACCTGGAGGTATTTCAAAGCGCCATAAAAAAGCAGCACGCCCACGCCCTGAGCATCGCCCTCGGAGCGGCCCTGGGAGACGCCATCTGGGCCACGGCCGCCTTTTTCGGCATCTCCCCGTTCCTGAAGAACGGCTACAACATCCTGATCGAAGGCATTTTCTTGCTGATCACGGCGGTCATCACCTTCATCCTCGGCTTGGTTTCGCTCAAGGACGCCCGCTTGTTCGAAAAAATAGAAAAAAGAGAGGAAGCCCGGGTCGAAAGCATCAGGAGGAAACGCTGGTCGTTCGCCAAGGGCCTGGCCATGGCCATGATCAATCCCCTGGGCATCGCCTCCTGGATGATCGCCCTGTCCTTCATGAAAAAGCTCAGGATCTACATCCCTCTCACCCTGACTTACGAGGTCATCTTCCTGATCATTGTCCTGGCCGGCGCCTTTTCCTATTTCACCCTCATCGTTCTCATTACCAACAAAATGAAATCCCTTTTCTCCCCGGAACGAACCGCCAAAGTCATAAAGACCCTGGGCTATGTCCTGATCATGTTCAGCCTCTACTTCATGTTTTTTGCCGTTAAAACCCTGTTTTTTTATCAGCGTCTCCATTAGCGGCGCGATGGCAACCGGCACGATTTTCCGCTGCGGCTAAAATGCCCCAGGCACACGTCAGCGCCCTGGTTTTATCCAGCGCGCCGCTCAATGAGCAGGACAAGCTGGTATGCCTGCTGACCGCCAAGCGCGGGCTGCTCAAGGCCGTGGCCCCCGGGGCCGCCAAAATGAAAAACCGCTTCGGCTCGCTGTTCGAACTGCTCACGGCCGGAGATTTTTATTTCTACTGGAACGAGGAAAAGGAGCTGGCCACCCTGTCCAAGGGAGAAATCAAGGAGAGCTTTTTCGACGTCGTATCCAGCCCGGACAATATTTTCTATTTTTACCTGATCGCCGAAATCGTCCTCAAGTTTGTTCCCCCGAACCAGCACGACGAGCGGTTGTACAAGCTGCTGCTGGCGATCCTGCGCGGCCGCCGCGGCAAGCAATTGGCCATGGACTGGCTACTGCTCTATTTCCTGGTCTGGTTCCTGCGCAGCGAGGGGCTCCTTTTCAATCCGGGACATTGCGTCAACTGCTCGGCCACTCCCCTGCCCCGGGCCTGGGTGCGCCGCGATTATCGCGGCTTGCTCTGCGCCGGCTGCAAAACCGATGAACGCCTGACGCTCGGCCGGGAGGAACTGGCCTACATGCATTGGACCACCCGGCACCATCCGCGCGAGTCGGGAGCCTGGGCCGGCCGCTTCCTGCCGATTAGAGTATGAAGGTGACGCCCACCAAGGCACCGGCGCTGCCCCAGTCTCCGAAAGACATGTTGAAGCGCAGGTTGACGGCCATTTTGGGCTGGAAAAAGTAACGGCCATTCAGCAGGATGAAAGGATAGATGGCACCGGCATAACCGCCGCCGGTGGCGATGGCAAAACCCAGGCCGCCGCCTGCGGACAGATCGAGTTTGGGAACGTCCAGCATGGTGAAATGGTAGGCCACTTCGCCCGAGGGGACGATGAGTCCGCCGCCGCCCCAGAACCAGGCCATAACCGTGCCGCCGATGCCGATGTTTTCAGTCATGGCATATTCGACATTCGCGCCGAAGGGAAGGGTCCACGAGTTGAAACCGATCTGCGGAGTGACATACAAGGTGCCCTTGTTGAAAGAGAGGCCGGAGCTTTGCTTGACCGGCTTTTTGTAGTAGGCGGCGGTGAGCAATGAGGCGCTCAACAAAATTACCATAGTGATGAAAATAAACTTTTTAATATTCATTATTCCTCCTGTGCAAGGATGATGGCATAGTAAAAAAAAAAAGTCAACCACAATAGTTTATTTTATTCATTTTCAAGCGCCGGCCCCTGGCGCCGGCGTTACTCCCCGCTCATGGCCGCGGCCAGCGGCTTCAGCGCCGGGATGTTCTCGAGAATGATCTTCAGCGACGACGTGAGCGGCACGGCCAGGAACATGCCGACTACGCCCCACAGCCAGCCCCAAAAGATCAGCGAAAGCACGATGACGATCGGGGAAAGGTCCAGGCTCTTGCCCATGACCTGCGGTTCGAAGACGTTGCCCATGACGAAGTTCATGACCATCAGCGCGGCCGTGATCACCAGCAAACGCAGGCAGAAGCCGTACTTGAGAAAAGCGAACATGACCGGGAAAAAGGTCCCGATCAGCGAACCGACGGTCGGGATAAAATTAAAAAAGAAGATCAGCAGGGAACAGAAAATGACAAAATCGACCCGGCCGACCAGCAGGATCAGGGCGGCCAGCGCCGCCGTGAGCAGGCTCATCAGGGTTTTGACGAACAGGTAGTGCTGGACGCGGGTGTTGATGGCGACCTCGATGCGCTGCACGTCTTCCCCACGCTCGCGGGATAACGTTTTGACGACGCGGGTGACCATGGGGACTTTTTCGCCCAGCATGAACAGCAGCAGCAGCAGGATCAGCAGCAGGTTGCCGATGAAGTTGGTGAAACTGCCCATGGTCATCGAAACCATCGTCGTAATCTGTCCGGGATCGAACGTCTTTTCCCAATCGATGTTGGCGATGTATTTCTTGACGTCGAGGAACGGCAGGTTGAGGGAGGCCGACAGGCTCTTGGCCCTGTGGGTGATCCTGGCGCTGTAGGCGGGAAAATTGTCGACAGGAAGAGGCAGACGAAAATGATCAGCAGCAAGCCGATCATGATCAGGCTCTTGGGGATTTTCCGGGCGACCAGTTTGCGCATGACGCCATTGAGCATGAAATAGAACAGCAGGGCGATGAAGAAAGGAATGAAGATCTGCCGCAGTTCCTTGAGCACGAAAATAAAAAAAATAGCCGCGAAAAATGCGCAGAAAACCTTCAGAAAAAAAAGCCCGCCCTCGCTTCTATCCGCCATAATTGTCCATCGCAGCATTCACTTCGACGACTTCGGTGCGCTTGAACAGGATATAATCGGTGGTGAGTTCGTAGCTGTAGGAGAATTCGACCTTGCCGCCGCTCTTGAATTCGCTGTAGACCTCCAGCGGCTGCAGGGACCTCTTTTTCAAGATCTGCTCGACGATTTCCCTGATTTTGGCGTCGGTGAGCTGGCTGCCGCGGAAGATGCCCATTTCATCGAAAATTTCCTTTTTGATCTGCTTCTTTTCAATGCCGCTGCCGAAATACTTGACGGCCATCACTGCAGCCAGGACCAGGATGCAGAAGACAACCATGCTGGTAATGGTTATTTTTCCCTTTTGCATGTTCATTCCCTCCTCCATTTTAATGCCAAACCGACCATGGTCAAGCTAGAATCCTTTTGACCTGGGCACCGATCTCGGCCGGATTTTCGACGACGTGGACGCCGTTCTGCTTCAGGACTTCCATTTTTTCAAGCGCCGTCCCCTTGCCGCCGGAGATGATCGCTCCGGCGTGGCCCATGCGCCGGCCGGCCGGCGCCGTCTGGCCGGCGATGAAAGCGATCACAGGTTTCCTGAATTTTTTACCGATAAAATCGGCGGCCTGCTCTTCCAGTGAACCGCCGATTTCGCCGATCATGACCACCGCCTCGGTCTGCTCGTCGTCCTGGAACATGTCCAGCACATCGACAAACGTCGTCCCGATGATCGGGTCGCCGCCGATGCCGATACCGGTGGACTGCCCGAGGCCCTGGCGGGTGATCTGGTTCACGGCCAGGTAGGTCAGGGTGCCGGAGCGGGAAACGATGCCGATCGCGCCCTGGCGATGGATGCGCGAGGGCATGATCCCGACCTTGCATTTTCCCGGGGAAATGATGCCTGGGCAATTCGGCCCGATCAGGCGCGCCCGGGTGGTGCGGAGGAAGTTCTTGACCTTGACCATGTCCTGCACCGGGATGCCCTCGCTGATGCAGACGATCAGGCCGATGCCGGCCAGCGCCGCTTCGATGATGGCGTCGGCGGCAAACTGGGCCGGGACGAAAATGATCGAAGCCTCGGCCCCCTCTTCGCGGACCGCATCCTCCACCGTGTTGAAGACCGGTCTATCCAGGTGGATCTGCCCGCCTTTGCCCGGGGTGATGCCGCCCACGACCCGGGTGCCGTATTCGATCATCTGGCTGGCATGGAACGTGCCTTCGCGTCCGGTGAAGCCCTGGACGATTACCCGCGTTTTTTCATCAACGAGGATGGACATGCTCATCTCCCCTGGCCAGCTCGACCACGCGGCGGACCGCATCGGCCAGCTCGCTCTCGGTAATGAAGTTCAACTGCGATTCGCGCAAAATCCTCATGCCCTCTTCCTCGTTGGTGCCGACCAGGCGGATGACGATCGGGACGCGGATGACCATGCCCTTGACCGCGTGGACGATGCCATTGGCCACCAGGTCGGTGCGCACGATGCCGCCGAATATGTTGACCAGCACGGCCCTGACATTGGCATCGGCCAGCAGGATCTTGAACGCCTCCTTCACCCGCTCCGCCGACGTGGCGCCGCCGACATCGAGGAAGTTGGCCGGCTCGCCGCCGTAATACTTGATGATGTCCATGGTGGCCATGGCCAGGCCGGCGCCGTTGACCATGCAGCCGATGTTGCCGTCCAGGCGGATGTAGTTCAGCTCGAACTTCGAGGCTTCCACCTCCAGTGGCTCCTCTTCAAACACATCGCGCCAGGCGGCGATGTCGGGATGGCGGAAGAGCGCATTGTCGTCGAACGTCACTTTGGCGTCGAGAGCGATCACCTCGTCGCTGCCGGTGACGATCAGGGGATTGATCTCGGCCAGCGACATGTCCGTTTTCATGAAGAGCCCGTACAAGCCGGTCAGCAGCTGCGAAAAATTCTTCTGCTGAACCTTGCTCAGGCCCAGCTTGAAGGCGAGGTTGCGCACATGGCAGTCGGACAGCCCGGTGACCGGATGAACGTGTTGCTTGAAAATCGCCTGCGGGTTCTCCTGCGCCACCTCCTCGATCTCCATCCCGCCCCGAGCGGAGGCGATGATGACCGGCATTTCCATTTCGCGGTCGATGATGACCGCCAGATAGAGCTCGCGGCGGATGTCCAATCCCTGCTCGACCAGCAGCTTGCGCACCAGCTTGCCCTGGGGCCCGGTCTGGCGGCTGACCAGCGTCATGCCCAGGATCTCGCCGATGTGCTTTTCGGCCTCGGAGCGGTTGCGGGCCAGCTGGATGCCCCCGGCCTTTCCCCGGCCACCGGCATGCACCTGCGCCTTGATGACGCACGGGTAGCCAAGCCTTTCGGCCGCGGCCAGCGCCGCCTGGGCCGTGGTGGCGACTTCCCCGTTCGGCACCGACACGCCGGAGCTCCGGAAAAGATCCTTGGCCTGATACTCGTGGATTTTCACGGAAACGCTCCTACTTTCTTTCGTAGCGCTTGCGGCCTTCTTCGTAGATGTCGCCGCCGTACATGTCGTTGATTACCTGGGCAGGGAAATTCTCCACCTCCAGTTTCTGGATGGCCTCGGGGCCCAGTTCAGGATAGGCGATCAGTTCGGCCTTCTTGATGCTCTTGGAGACCAGGGCGGCGGCGCCGCCGGTCACGGCCAGGTAAACCGCCTTGAATTTTTTCAAAGCTGCCTTGACTTCGGCATTGCGCGATCCCTTGCCGATCGACGCTTTCAGGCCGAGCTCGTGGAGCTTGGGAGCGAAAGCGTCCATGCGATAGCTGGTGGTCGGTCCGGCCGATCCGATGGGCTTTCCCGGCCGGGCCGGGGTGGGCCCCACGTAAAAAATGATCTGCCCCTGCAGGTCGAAGGGAAGTTTTCCGCCCTGCTGGATCAGATCGAACAGTTTTTTGTGGGCTGCGTCACGGCCGGTATAAATGGTTCCATTGATGAGCACGTTGTCCCCGGCCTTCAACTGAGCGATCAGCGCGTCGGTCAGGGGAGTGGAAATCGTTTTCACTTGTGTCACGGGTTCCTCCTAACCCAGCATAGCTGGATAAGAACCTTTGAAAATAAATTTTAACACAAAAAGTATAAAAAATTTATTTTAAGGTTCTAAATAGCTTTTTGAAAAACCTTGTAATTATTGAATTCATCGCTGGCCTTGATGAACAGCACCCGGGAATCCCCCTTGCCGGCCAGGCTGAGATTGAACTTTTCTATCTTGGAATCGATGACCGCGTCGTCGGGGAAAACGGGGAACCATTCCTTGCAGTCAAAGGAGTAAACGACCATGGCCAGCGCCGAGTTTTCGTCGCTGACGGTGAAGCTGACGTTGCCGCTGCTGGCCAGGAAATTGCTCATGACCGGCGCGGTGGAATCAATAAGGAAGGGCGATGAGACCTTGACCGCGCTGCGGCTGCCGGCCGGGGGGTTGTCCAGGGTGTCGCTGGCCTGTACCTTCAGGAGATACTTCCCGTCTTCAAAAAGCTCGGTGTCGAGGTACTGCCAGTCTTCGGTGATCTTGTCGCGGAACTTGACCCATTCGCCGCCCGGAAGCTTCTGCAGGAACAGGCTGAACTGCAAGCGGTCGCCGTTGGGGTCCGAGGCGAGCCAGCTCACATGGAGATACTTCCTGGGCGGATTGCTGTCGGCGACCGGCGGTTTTTCCGTTGCCTTGCGGATGGCGACCTGTGTGATTTGCGGCTTCAGGTTGTTTTCCAGGTAATAGATCCGGTAGCCGTTCAGGAACGGCGTTTCGCTGGGGCTGCTCGAGGTGAGGACGATCTTGGTCTGCAGGAAGCGGTAGCCGTTCATGGTGATGCTCGAATTGTCGGGGTCGCTGAATGGCGCCGACCAGCCGGTCCAGGATTTATCCGGGTTGTCGGAATTTCCCAGCCGCACCGAAAAGGAGACGGTCGTTTGCTTGCCCAGTTCGGCATTCCAGGCGATACGGCCGAAACGGGACTGGATGCCGGCGTCGAGGATC
The DNA here is from genome assembly GCA_026393795.1 of Candidatus Aminicenantes bacterium. Lineage (NCBI taxonomy): Bacteria > Candidatus Aminicenantota > Candidatus Aminicenantota bacterium. Next base: position 11,221 of record JAPKZL010000236.1, read on the forward strand.
TCGGAATAATAGGTCCCGAAGGCGTTGAGACCGTTCTCCACCTGGGTGATGCCGGCCGTATTGTTGGCGATCAGAACGTAGCCCTTGCCGTTGGCCACGATCCTGAACACCTGGGCCGAGTCGCTCTCGTATATTTGCGAAAAACTCCCGTTCTTGCTTACGCGATACACCCGGCCCGAATTGCCGGTGCCCATGATCACCGCCTGGGAAACCGGATCGAAATACAGGGCATAGATGAATTCTTCGGTGGATGACCATAGGGTTTCCACGCTGCCATCGGGCTGCAGGCAGTAGAGGATGCTTTTTTCCTTGATCTTCTCGTCTTCCTCGCTCTCTTTTTTGGAAAACAGGGTGCCGATCTCGATTTCCTTGGCGATCTTCGGGGTCAGGAAGCTCCGCACCGCGGCGAAATAGATGTTTCCCTCGCTGTCAGCCGTGATGCCCTTGATCTCTTCCAAGGGGGAATCGAAAAGGGCCTTGGTCTTGTGGTTCTTGATCTCATACAGGATGCCCCGGTCGCCGCTGCCGGCCAGGATGGAATTGTCCGCGCCGATGTACAGGCTGGAGATGTGGGAATCCTCGGCGGTGAAAATGTTCTCCACTTCGCCGGTTTTGCGGATGCAGTACACGGCGCCGGTGTTGCCCAGGGCGCAGATAATATTGCCCGCGCCGTCTTCCTTCAGATCCCAGATGAATTTTTCGTCGGGATTGAACAGTTCGCTGACCTTCTTGTCCTTGGCGATGCGTAACACCCTGCCGTTGGGCGAGGTGCCGACGATCACGTCGCCGTCGGCGGTGACCAGCAGGGCATAGATGTCCAGCTGTTCGCCCTTGAAGATCAATTCGCTCTTACCGGCGCCGTCGATGCGGTACACCGCGGCGTTGTGGCCGGTTCCCAGGTATAGGTCGCCGTTCTTGGCCGCGGCCGCCGAGAAATAGAATTCCTCCGCCGGGCCGGCCAATTTCATCGTCTTGGGACCGAGCAGCATTCGGCCCTCGCTGTCGACGCTGACGTTCTGAAAGTTTCCCTTCTGGAAATTGCTGAATTCCTGCTTGGTGAACTGCTTGACCTTGACCGCGTCCAGGCCGCCGGCCAGGGTGATGACGAACAAAAAAGCGAGCGCTTTACGATTCATTTTTCCTCTCTTTGACGGTTAATTTGAAAATCTTCTTGCCGCTGACGACGGCCGGGATCTCATACTGGTATTCGGCGATGGTCGATATCTGCACGTTGGCCTGATCCTTGGAGATGGAATTGAAGAGCAGGACGTTGCTCATGCTGGACGGCAGGTAGGGGTACTCGAAGCCGTTGATGAAAATTCCCTGCGACGGGACGAAGATCTTCAGGTAGATGCGGTTGTTCTTGCGGATATTGTTGATGGCCCGGATCAGGGCGTTCAGCTTGTTCGGGAAATAGGTGGTTTTGATGAACTTGGTGTCGAACTCGGTCACCTCCATGGCGTCGGCGGCCATCAGGTAAAAAACCGATCCCGGCTTCAGGCTTGGAGTTTTTATCGAGACCTGCTCTTCGAAATTGTCGCCTTTTTCGTTTTTCAGGAACATGCGGATGGCGATCGGCTCCCCGGGCAGGTAGGCGTTCTTGTCGACCAGGACGTTTTCCAGCTCGGCCTTCTTGATGGTCTCGCGGCCGCTGATTTCAAAATCCATTTTCTGGATTTTGACGTTTTTCTCCTTGTTGTTCATCAAAAAATAATTGATGGTCATGATCAGGGTGGAGAATTCGTCAAAGGCGGTCGTGCCGCTGTAGAGGTCGCTAAGGACCACGTTGTCCTCGTTTTCAATGAAAATCTTGCCGCTGACGGCGAGGGACTGGAAGCCGTATTCCTGGTATTCGGCCAGCAGGGCGCTGTACAGAGCCATGTAGGTGAGCGACGGCGTGAGCAGCGGATGGCTGACCAGCTCCAGGTTGAATATCTTGTTGCGGTTTTTCAAGAAGATCTTCAGCGGGATCATGTAGGGCGTTTTGCCCAGCTCGGCCTCGACGCCGGAAAAGCGGTCCTGCTTGACGGCGCCGACCATGTTGCGGGTCACGGGCGCAGGCCGCGGCTGCTGGAGAAAAGCTTGATCGGCAGCATGTCTCGGACCGGGGACGCGTTCATGCGGCTGACCAGCTGGTTGCGGATCATCTCGGCCACGCGCTTGACGTTTTCCTTGCTGAAATCGATCTTGATGTCGGAAATTTCCACGCTGGGGCCGGGGGCGCCATAGGCCGACGTCTGCAGGATGTCCTCGATCGGCGTGATGCCGGCGATCGGTTTCCTCGAGAAATTGGTCAGGCCGTAGGAGACGGAGCCGATGAGCTTGCCGTTGATGTAGGCCGGGCTGCCGCTCATGCCGGCGATGACGCCGCCATCGAGCAGCTCCGGGGAGGAAAGCTCGGCCACGATCATGTTCTTGTCGGAAACGAACTTGTCGAGTATGCCCAGCACCTTGAACTTGAACGTTTCAATGGTGCTGCCCTTGAAGATGGTCTTGCCTTCGCCTTCCATCCCGGGCTTGATCTCGGACAACTTCATGAGTTCCATCGCCGGCAGGAGGGACGTCAGGCCCAGCCAGAGGATCAGCAGTAGCTTTTTTTTCATTTTTGCTCCCCAATACGGTTGCCGGTCAGCCACTTACGGACGCAAGTTTCATCAATGACTAGCCGTGTTTTCTTCACCTGCATTTCTTCTTTTTACGATTCTTTACCATTAAAGTTCATCATAATCAAAATCGGACAAAAAATCAAGCGCACGCCCGGAGCTTAGGGACGGTCTTTAGTGGATGATGGTCTCGGCCCGGTCCTCCTGGCTGGAAACGGTGATTTCATTGGAGTTCAGATTCAGGATCAATTCCCGGCCCTTCGTCGTCCCGGCGTCTTTGCGGGTGATCTGGGCCGAATTCCTGAACCAGATGATTTTCTGGCGGTACTGCCAGTGCAGCAACCCCGATCGTCCGGATAAATTTTCCCTGCTGAAGACCACGTTGTCCCGGGCCAATATATTTTCCAGCCGGTTGCCGCGGTCGAAATCCAGTTCGATCTGCCGGCCACCGAGGGTATTCCCGGCCTGGTTGAGGCTGGCATTGTCGCTGATGACGGCCTTGCGCTCGGAGTGATTGAAAACAATCGTCTGGCCGCGCAATTTCACGGGCTCGTTCTCGCTGACGAACTTCAGCTCGGCATCGCCGTGGCAGGTCATACGCTTGCTGGCGTTCTCGAAAAGCATCTCGCCGGCGTGGATCTCGACATCGTCCTGGAAGAGCTGGACCTTGTCGCGGAAGCGGATGATATTCCCGCCGTCGGTCATTTCCAGGGCAACGGCAGTGATGAACAGCGGCTTGTTCGCCAGCAGGACGCTCGGGTCGCCGGGACTGATTGTCGCCTTGACCATTTGCCCGCTGACCAGTTTTCTCAGCCGGGTGTGGATCTGGAAGCGCCGGGAATTGAAGGTGTTTTTTTGGCTGGTGATGGCGGCCTCGTTGCCGACGACGTCGATCAGAAAATTGCCGGCATCGTAGTTGAGCGCGGCCGCCGTGCCCTGGAATTCGGCCGTGCGGAAAGAACAGTTGTTTTCGGCTTTGATTTCGCTCAAGGCTCCGTCAGCGGAATAAAAGGCCGTCATGGAGTCGCCGCTGACAGTGACATTGTCCTGTCCGCGGCTGGTCAGCGTCCCCCGGGTCAGGACCTTCACTTTTTCCAGGACCTGGGTTTCAGGGCGCATGTATATCTCGGTGCTGTCGGATGCGATCCGGCCTTCGTTCTTGCGGTCGCGCAGGCTGATCCGGCCGTTGTTGTGGACCGCGATCAGGCGCAGGCGGCCGCCGGCATCATAGCCGATGTAGATAAAGTTAGCCGAAATCTCCTTTTCCGGCGCCCGGCCGTTCTCCCCGCCCCCCTGGGTGCTGAAAAAACAATTGCCCGCTATGGTGGCCGACTGCAGATGGGCAAAACCCGTGTCGAACTGCAGGGACATCCAGTCGCCCCTGGCGGTCGCCCCGGCGCCGACGAGCTCGGCGCTTTTCTCCAGGATAAGCAGGTTGTTTTTTTTCATCACCCAGAACACCTTGGTCTTGAACTCGTAGGGCTGACCGTCCCTGAGCAGCGTGCCCTGGCACTGGAACAGGGTCAGGATATTCTGGTTGATGAAAAAATCCATCCCGGCGGCGGCCTGGCCGCTGACGTTCTTCAGCTTGAAAGCGACGGCATCCCGGCTCGTAAGCTTCTCGCGGTTCTCCAGGAAGAATCTCGGGCCATCCAGGCTGAATTCGCTGGAGAAAATGCGCACCCGGCCGCGGATGTCGAAATCGTAGAAACCACGGCTGGCGGTCCCCGAGTCGCCGCTCATTTGGATGTCCTTCTCCAGCCTGGCGCTCTTGAAGAAGGTTGCCGTGACGATCTTCATGAACAGCCGCTCGTTGCTCAACCGCCGCGACTCCTGGCACTGGATGGCCAGTGTTTTCCGGTTGTTCTTGTCGAAATCAAAGTAGGTCAGATTGCGGCCGTCGATGGCGGAGCTGCCGTCTTGCTGGCGGTCGCCCCCTTTCCCGTAGCGCAGCGAAAAGAATATCGCCGCAATCAGGATAAGCAAAACCCCGACGACCAGGAGCCGGTAATGTTGCCTAACGGGGTTTTTAATTCCCATGCTCGGGCAGAACCTTGCGAAGATCATCGATGAGCAGGCGGTTGAGGACTTCAGCCCCGGCCTTCGACAGGTGGGAGTTGGTTTTCCCCCAGCCGCCGTTGATGAAAAACTCGGGATTTTTCAGGTCAAACTTTTTGATCGTATTGTAATTCAGAAAATGGACGTTGGCGTACTTTTTCTGATAATAGCGGAAAGCACGCTGGTACTGACGGTGGAACTTGTTGGTCCAGTACGTACCGATGTAATCGGGCAGGGATACCAGCAGCACCGTCACCCGGTCGCGGCACAGTTCCTCCAGCAGGCGCGAGAAATAAATCCCTTCCTGGCCGGGATACTGGAAGAAAAAAACCTTGCCGTACTGCGGCGGTTGCTGGGTGACCACGTCGCCGCTGCCGCTGATCCCGACGTAGTTTTCCATCAGCGCGCAATCCTGTTCGACCTGCGAGTGCTCGACCCGGCTGAGATCTTTTTGCATGCTGTTCAAAAAGGTGTTGAGCAGGTTGTCGATCTTGTTCTTGTTGGCCAGCAGCATCGACAGGCCGTGCTTGTAATACAAAGCGTCGATCACGTCAACGTCGAACCGTTGCATCCAGCTCCGCGAGGTGGTGATGTTGTACATGAAATAATCGACTCCGTAAATCACCAGCCGCGGGATGCCCATCTGCTTCTTGTATTCCTGGTAGAAATAATAACTGTACATCGGCCCCTTGCCGACGTAGGCCTCCTTAAATGTCTTGATCCCCAGCTGGTTGCGGATGTACAGCGGATGGATGCCGTCATAGGTGCGCGAGGTGCCGAGAATCAGGATCTGGTAATCGCTCTTGTCCTTGACCATGGCGAACTTGTCTTTCAGCGCATAGGTGGTGTTCTGCCGGTAGTAGGATGATTCGGCACGCTGGATCAGCATGAACACCAGGCGGTCCGATAAGAAGAGCAGCAGGATGAAGCCGAGCAGCTCGACCGCCGCCTTCTTGTACCCCCTTTTAAAATTGCATATAAATGAATTCATTGGCCGTGTCCATGGCGAATACGATCAGCAGGCAGCAGAAGAGGGCGAAAAAAGCCATCTTCACCGGCTTGGGAAAACGACGCCAGAAGGCGATGCGGCCGCCGTGCTCGCTGTTCTTGTAGAAGAATTCGATGAGCAGGAAGGGCAGCAGCAGCAGCAGGTCGAAAATAAAGTGCACGCTGCCGTCGTCCGGGAAGCGGAGCTGCATCCGGCTGATAAAGGTCAGGGCGGCGGGGAAAGTGGGGGAGCGGAAAAAGATCCAGGCGAATGAGACCAGGTTGAAGGTGATGAATATGCTCAAAATGGCGTGGAGCCGCGGCAGACGCCGCAACCCCGTTTTCCTGACTAATCTTTTGCGCAGACGCTTGCTGGCATAGGCGAACGTCATGTACACGCCATACAGCCCCCCCCAGATGACGAAAGTCCAGCCGGCCCCATGCCAGAGCCCGCCCAGGAGCATGGTCAGGATAGTGCCGACGAAATATCCCCAGGTCTCGGCCTTGACTCCCAGCAGTCGGGCGCCCTCGATCCTCCTCATGGTGGCGTAGGCCAGGGGCAGGAACAGGTAATCGCGCAGCCAGCTGGAGAGCGATATGTGCCAGCGGTTCCAGAACTCGCTGATGCTCTTGGAAAAATAGGGAAAATCGAAATTCTTCTGCGACTCAAAGCCGAGGATGCGGCTGACCCCGATGGCCATGTCGCTGTAGCCGGAGAAATCGCAATAGATCTGGAAGGCGTAGAAGTAGGCGGCAAAGAGCAGGTAGACCCTCTGGTCATGGGGATGGCGAAACACTTGGGTCACGAAAAACAGCAGCCGGTCGGCGATGACCAGTTTTTTGAACAGCCCCCAGACGATCAGGCGGAAGCCCGAGGTGATCCTGTCCCAGTCAAAACGGACCGGGCTTTTCAATTGTGGGATCAGATGGGCGGCCCGGTCGATCGGCCCGGCCAGCAGCTGCGGGAAGAACGAGACGTACAGCGCGTAGATGCCGAGATGTTTCTCGGCCGGGATGCGCCGCAGATAGACGTCGATCAGGTAGCTGATCATCCTGAAGGTGAAAAAGGAGATCCCCAGCGGCAGCAGGATGTGCAGCGCGGAAGTCAGCCGCTGGTGGCGCAGGTAGCCGAGCAGGTCGAGGAAGGTTTGCCAGAACAGGCCCAGGTATTTGAAGACAATGAGCAGCCCCAGCGTAACCGTCAGACCCGACCAGAAGAACAGCTTCCTCTTTCCAGGCGAGCGCGCCGCGTCCATGCCGCGGGCGGCGATATACGTCACCAGGGTGGGAAAAGCCAGCAGGAGCAGATACTCCTTTTTCCAGGAGCCGTAAAAGAAATAGCTGGCCAGCAGCAGGAAAAGCCACTTGAATTTTTGCGGCACGAAGAAATAGAGTGCGAAAATAACGGCAAAAAATCCCCAGAAATCAATGGAATTGAATA
>JAPKZL010000237.1 GCA_026393795.1 Candidatus Aminicenantes bacterium
AGGAGGAGCACCGCATCCTGGAAAACGAGATGCGCCAGAACCAGAAGCTGGAGAGCCTGGGCACCCTGGCCGGCGGCATCGCCCACGACTTCAACAACATCATCTCGATCATCAGCGGTCATGCCGAGTTGATGGCCGGCAAGCTGAAGGAGCGTTCGCCGTTTCGACCCGCGCTGCAGACGATCACCGACACCGCCGAGCGCGGCGGCGCCATCGTCAGGCAGATATTGACCTTCGCCCGCAAGTCGGAAGCCGATTTCAGATCGCTCCATATCCAGGAACTGGTCGCCGAGCTGGTCAAGATGCTGCGGGTGACCTTTCCACGCACCATCGAGATCAGCTATTCCTGCCCGCCCGATTTGCCCCAGGTTTGGATGGATCCCAGCCAACTGCACCAAGCGTTGCTCAACCTGTGCATCAACGCCCGCGACGCCATGGCCGGCACCGGCAAGCTCGGCATCATGACGTCCCTGATCGAAGGCGGGGAGATCGCCGCCCGCTTCCCGGCCGCCGAAGGCAAACGCCTGATCCGCATCCAGGTCAGCGATACCGGCATGGGCATGGATGAAAAAACCCGGGCCCGCATATTCGAGCCGTTCTTCACCACCAAAGGCCGCTACCAGGGGACCGGACTCGGACTGGCCGTGGTCTACGGAGTGGTAAAGACCCACAAGGGTTTTATTGAAGTCGACAGCCAGCCGGGCCGGGGCACGGTTTTTTCCCTGTATTTCCCGGCGTCGGAAGTCCAGGCCGTTCGGCCGGAGCAGCTGGACCTGGATACGGAGACAATCGCCCGCGGCAGCGAGACCATCCTGGTGGTCGAGGACGAGGAGAGCCTCAGGGAACTCCTGACCTCCATACTGCACGAATACGGCTACCAGATACTCATCGCCCGTGACGGCATGGAGGCGCTGGAGCGCTACCGGCGCCACCGCGACGACATCCATCTGGTCGTCACCGACATGGACCTGCCCAAGCTGAATGGCGCGGCCGTGAGCCGGTCGATCTTGAGCGACAATCCCGATGTGAAGATCATCCTGATTTCGGGTTTCGTCGAGCCGGCGCTGAAAGCATCCATCCTGGCCGACGGCATCCGCGAGTTCGTGGCGAAGCCGTACACCATGCCGCATATGTTGAACATCATCCGCAAAGTGCTGGACAACGATTGAACACTAAATAAACATTTCGATCTGAGTATCCATAAAACGACAAAAGCAATTTTTCAACAACAACATTGGTTTTGCGATGGCGCGGGTATAGGATATACTACTTTATAACGAGAATGATTATTATAGTTTTCGGCGAACCATTGCCGGAAGACAGGGAGAAGTGAGGGCATTTAGCCGATGGCACTGCTCAGTGTGAAAGACGTTTGTGTCGGTTTCGGCGGTTTTCTGCTGCTGGACCATATTGGACTGCATATCGAACCCCACGAACGAGTCTGTCTGCTAGGGCGCAACGGCAGCGGTAAAACCACAATGTTGAAGCTGATCAACGGCGAAATCAATCCTGACAGCGGAACTATCGCCCGCGGCCAGGGGATTGTCACCGCCCGCCTGGACCAGGAGATCCCCGAAGGGATTGCCGGCCCGGTCATCAATATAGTCACTTCCGGACTTGCGGCCAAAGGCAAACTCCTGGCCGATTACCATCACGCCAGCGCCATGCTGGCCGACAGCCAGGAAAATGACACCCGGCTTCTGGCCCGTTTGGACCTTCTGGGACAACAGTTGGACGCTGAAAACGGCTGGGAGATCCATCGCCAGGTCGACCTGGTCATTGCCCGGATGAAACTCCCGGCCGACGCGGATTTCGCCACCCTGTCCACAGGGTTGAAACGGCGCACGCTGCTGGCCAAGGCCCTGGTTGCGGGACCGGATATCCTTATGCTCGATGAACCGACCAATCACCTGGATATCGAAGCCATTTCCTGGCTGGAGGGTTTTCTGGCCGCATACGGCGGTACCATCCTGCTCGTCACCCATGACCGGCAGCTGGTGCAAAAACTGGCCAGCCGGATCATCGAGATCGACCGCGGCCGGCTTTTGGACTGGAGCTGTGATTACCCGACCTTTATCCAGCGCAAAGAGGAGAGCCTGGCCAATGAAGAGAGCCAGAACCGGCTTTTCGATAAAAAATTGTCGGTTGAAGAAGCTTGGCTCCGCCAGGGAGTCAAGGCCCGCCGCACCCGCAGCCAGGACCGCCTCAAGACCCTGTTGAAAATGCGCGCCCAACGACGCCAGCGGCAGGAACGGCCCGGCGGAGTGGCCATGACCCTGCAGCATGGACGGCGCTCCGGAAACCTGGTTGTCGAGGCGAAAAATGTTTATTACCAATATCCCGGGAAACAAGTGCTCCGCGATTTTTCAACCACGATCATGCGCGGAGACCGGGTCGGCATCATCGGAGCAAACGGCTGCGGCAAGACCACCCTGCTGCGGTTGCTCATTGGCGAAATCCTCCCGCAACAGGGGCATATCCACCTGGGCACAAACCTGGAGGCCATCTATTTTGATCAATTGCGCGAGCAGCTCGATCCTGAAAAAACGGTTTTCGACAACGTGGCCGACGGCAATGACAGGGTCATCATCAACGGTGTTACCCAGCATGTGATCGGCTATTTGCAGAAATTTCTCTTCACGGCGGAGCGGGCGTGCACCAAAGTGAAATCCCTGTCGGGCGGAGAACGGTGCCGCTTGCTGCTGGCTCGCTTGTTCACCCGGCCCGCCAATGTCCTGGTCCTGGACGAGCCCACCAATGATCTCGATATCGAAACCCTCGAATTCTTGGAGGAATTGCTCATCGATTTTCGGGGCACATTGCTGCTGGTGAGCCACGACCGGGCTTTTTTAAACAACGTGGTGACCAGCACCCTGGTTTTTGCCGGAGAAGGGAAAATAGAGGAATACGTGGGCGGATACGACGATGGACTGCGTCAAAGGGAAATTTCCCAGACCCCGGCCAATGAAAAAACACAAAAAAAACCTCCAAGCAAAGTCCGGCCGGCAACTTTGAAAATCACCTTCAAGGAAAAAAGGGAATTGGAAACTCTGCCGGAAAAGATTAAAAATCTGGAAGAAGAACGGAAAAATATCTACCAGTCCCTGGCCGATCCCGCTTTTTATCGCAGTGGCAACAACACTGTCAGCACCGCCAATTCACGCCTGCAGGCGCTGGAAAAGGATTTGGTCGCGACTTATTTACGCTGGGAGTATCTGGAAGAGCGGAAAGGGCAGACAGCCGCGGCCTTAAAAAAATAAATGGACAAAAACTTCTTTTTATACTATACATGCAGTGAGTTATTTGACAGCTTTGACTGAGTCATGAAGAACGGTTGAGAGTCCGGCTCGACGAACCCGTGCCAACCTGTTCCCCTCGGGGAACAAGGTGGCAATGCCATTCACCGAGGAGGTGGACCATGACGAAAGTTAAATTCATCAACGAGTATTATTTTTTCGAATACCAGACCTGCCGGGGGGTCCGGCAACGGTTTCATTATTACCTTAACGCTGCGCTTTATCCCTTTGCCCAGCCTCTGCCCGGCTCCTCCACCCATTGTCTTGTAGAGGCGGAAAAGACCGTTTTTTCAAGCGATTTTTTGCCTGAGCGCGCTTTTTCCAAAAAATTCCTGCGCGACGAACCGCTAAGTTAAAGGCTGGCGCTGCTTCTAATTGCGGGCGGTCTCCAGCAGCAATTTGAGCGCCCCATAGTCGATGGTGCGGCAAATTTCCTGGACATAACCGGTCAGGACGGCGTTGTGGCTAATCAGCGCGTTCTTGAGCATGAAAACGTTGTAGTCGGCGTCCATAGCGCCGTGATAGGTGGCCAGGACGCAGCCCACAGCGCTCAAACCGCAGAGGAACAGGGTATTGCAGCCCTTGCCACGCAGCACCTTGTCCAAATCCGTTTTCTTGAAAGCGCTGGGATAGTTCTTGACGATCTTGGCGTCATCAGGCAGGACGGTGACCGTCTTGGGAAATTCGAAGGCCTCGCTATCCGGCTTGGGCCCTTCCTGAAGATCGGTGTGGTAGACGCGGATGACCGGAAAGCCGTTGGCCCTGAACAGGTCGATGTAGTAATTGATCATCTTCAAGCCCGGTTCCTTGTCCTTTTCATCCATGTAGGGCAGATAGGCGTTCTGGATATCGATGACCAGCAACGCCGGCTTCATTTTCACCGGAATGGGTTTCGCCGCATCTGCGGCCGTCAGCCAAGCCAGGGAAATGATCAGCAACAGCATCAACAGCACTATTTTTTTCATACGTCCTCCCATCGGGCATGCACCGACCATTCATCTTTCATGCCTTTCATTTCATGACAGAAACAAAGTTATGGCATCATTTTGCCTGTTTTTCCATGGGACTAAAGTAATATTTTATGAATAATATCCCAATAAATTTGAGATCGGCTCGGATTTCCAATAAAATATGAGCATGAAAAAACACCGCTATCCCGGCAACCGGCTCAGAACGAAATATTTGTTGATCACGATTCTTGTCTTGCGATCATTGGCGGGCGCTTGGCCCGCCCCGGCCAAGGGAATCCTGTCGTTGAACGGAGTCGCCGAGGAGTATGTCAGGCTGGCTTTGCTTGTCGGCGCCTACGCTCCCGGCTACATCGACGCGTATTACGGGCCGGGAGAATGGAAGATAAAAAACGAGGAGGATCTCCGCCGCGGCGGGTTCCAGGCTGTCGGGGTCAGGAAGCGGGCGGAATCGGTCTTGCGCGAACTGAATATTCTTGCCGGAAGAAATTTGTCGGCGCTGGATACACTCAGGCTGGAGTTCCTCAAAAAACAAATGATCGCCCTGAAAGCCGAAATCGATGCCCTGTCAGGGATAAAATTCACCTTTGACCAGGAATCGCAATTGTTTTATGACGCCGTCTCCCCGGCCCGCCGTCGCGAGGAGTTTGAAAAAAAGGTCGCGCTGCTGGAGGCGGCCCTGCCCGGAGAGGGAAGCCTGCAGGAGAGGGTGGCGGCGTTCAAGAACGAGTTTATCATCCCCGCCGCAAAACTCCCGGCCGTGTTCGAAGCGGCCATCGCCGAATGCCGGCGCCGGACCCTGGCGCATATCGCCCTGCCGGCAAATGAAAGCTTCAAGGCCGCGTACGTGCAGGACAAGCCCTGGGGCGCCTATAACTGGTACAAGGGAAACGCTTACAGCCTGATCGAGGTGAATACCGACCTGCCGATGCAGATCGACTCAGCCGTGCGCATCGCCGCCCACGAAGGCTACCCGGGCCACCACGTGTACAACGTCCTGCTCGAGCAGAAGCTGGCCAAGGAAAAGGGCTGGAGCGAATTCACGGTCTATCCCCTGTTCAGCCCCCAGTCACTCATCGCCGAAGGGACGGCCAACTACGGCATCGAACTGATCTTTCCCGGCGACGAAAAATTACAATTTGAAATCGACAAACTATATCCGCTGGCCGGCATCGATCCGCAAAAAGCCGGGAAACTGGCCCAGGTGCAGAAATTAGTGGACGAGTTGCGCTACGCTGAAAACGAAGCCGCCCGCGGCTACCTGGACGGCGCGATTTCCCGGGAAGAGGCGCTGGACTGGCTGGCCCGCTTTTCCCTGGAATCGCCCGAAAGGGCGGCCAAGACCATCGATTTCTGGAATGCGTATCGCAGCTACATCATCAACTACAACCTCGGCCAGGACATCGTCCGCGCCTTCGTGGAGAAAACAGCGGGGATGGACTCGAGCCTGGACGGCAACGGCCGTCCCCTTGGGGGACTGGAAGCCAAATGGCGGGTTTTCATCGACATTCTCTCCACCCCGCGCACGCCGTCCGGGCTGCAGCAATTTAAAGAAAAGTAGGTTCGAGGTTCGACGTTCGGCGTTCGACGTTGTAAGAAAAGACACACAAACGAAATTCATTTGATAAATGCCAAGACGATTTAAATATTTTCTTCTTTCTTTAACTTCGAACTTCGAACCACTACTGTCCTAATAAAGTTTCGATGATATAGAAGCCGGCCCCTCTTTTGGGTAAAATTGATTTGCCTTAGATCGACTTTATCCTAGGAGGTGCCAGCCGTGGCATATTCTAACACAGTTTTCAGGCAATTGGTCAACCT
>JAPKZL010000238.1 GCA_026393795.1 Candidatus Aminicenantes bacterium
GGGATGACGAACACGGCGGCGAACGAGGTGTGGCGGCGCTTGTTGGAATCGAAGGGGGAAATGCGCACCAAACGGTGGACGCCGATCTCCTCTTTCAGGTAGCCGAAGGCGAACTCACCCTCGCAACGCACGGTAACGCTCTTGATCCCGGCCTCCTCGCCGGCCAGGATATCGGTGATCTCGGTCTTGAAACCAAGGCGCTCGCCGAAGCGCAGGTACATGCGCAGCAGGATCTCGGCCCAGTCCTGGCTTTCGGTGCCGCCGGCGCCGGGGTGGATGCTCAGGAAGGCGTTGCTGGGATCGCTTTCGCCGTTGAGGTAATGCTTGACCTCGGTCTCCTCGACGTATTCGCGGAAGAGATCGATTTTCTCCTCCAGCTCGCCCAGGAGATCGGGGTCCTCGTCGATCAGCTGGAAATAGGTCTCCAGTTCCTCGATGGCGAAGCCCAGTTTCCCCTCGACTTGCAGAAAACTGTTCAAGATCTTTTTTTCCTTCTGCAAACGGGCCGCCTCCTGGGGCTTGCTCCAGATGGCGGGATCGGTCAGCCTGGCGTCGATTCCCTTGATTTGTTCGGTCTTTTGGGCTATTTCAAAGAAACCCCCGGAGATCGGAGGCTTTCTGCTTCAATTGGACGAAGAGATTTTTGATTTGCGCCAGTTCCATTTTTCAATTGTAATTGGTTTCGCCATCTCCGTCAAGTAGAACTTTCCATAAGCGGACGCGTAAGATATAATGAAAAAATGAGCCCCTGCCTGCGCTGTGGAATTTTTTTGCTGTGCGCCCTGCTGCCGGTTCGTCATGCGCCCGGCATGGAAAACCCTCTGCCCAAAGGCTTTGTTCCGACCGTAAGCGAGGAACGTTACGGACTCCCCGAACAAAAATTGGCCAACGGCTCCATCTTCGACTACATGGACGGCGGCGGCATCGTTTATCTCGATCACGGTTTTCGTGAGCTCGTCCATCGCGAATTCTCCGATGCACGCAACCGTCGCATCACCTGTGACTGCTTTTTCATGGCCAGCGCGGCCCAGGCCCTGGCCGCCCTGGCCGACCCGCGCATCGCTCCCGAAGGAGGTAAGCCTGCAGCGCTGGCCGCCCAGAACAAGGCCTACCGCTTTCCCCCCGATTATTTCATTTACCTGGCATCAGACGAGCGCTTGATCTATCTTCACGTCGATGACGATAGCTTGGCCGCCATACTGGACCAATTCGCGGCCGATATCCTGACCCAGCAGAGCTGGATAAGAGCCTTAGATAGCAAATTCAAAATTTGTTCTAAAAAGATATCAAATTTTAAAATTTGCTATAAGGCTCTAAAATCCCCAAAGGAGGAAAAAAAATGAAGAGAAACAAATGGATTCCATGCATTTTTGCGCTTGTGGCACTGGCCGCTCTTTGCCTCAGCGTCGATTTAACGGCCGCGGCCAAGAGCCGGGTCGTCCTGGCCCGCAACGCGAAGGCGATCAACGACCGCAACCAGGCCGACGCCAAGGAGACCGCCCGCCTTTTCGACCGGGCGCTGCTGGCGCTGACCGGCCGGAAAACCGCGGCCGATTCCTGGAAAACGCTCGGGCTCAAACCCGACGACGTGGTGGCCGTCAAGATCAACTGCAATACCTGGACCATCGGCCTGAGCCCGCATCCTGAACTCATGGCCGCTCTGTGCAACAGCCTGCAAACAATGGTCCCGGCCAATCGCATCATCGTTTATGACAACGATTCGGAATCCTTGATTGCCAGCGGCTTCGCCATCAACCGCACCAGCAGCGGCGTGCGCTATACCGGGACCGACCAGGGCGACGGCTTCGATGCCCAGGAGCGCTTGAGCAAAATCGTCACCCAGACGGCCACGAAGATCATCAACCTGGCCTCGCTGAAATGCGCCGACGGCGACCTGGTCGCCAGCCTGCTGCTCAAGAACCAGATCGGCTCGCTCCTCCCCGAGGACATGCCCAAGTGCCACAAGGATGCCGATTTCCTGGCCGGAGTCTGCGCCCGGTCCAGCCTCAAGAGCAAGACGATCCTGAACATGGTCAGCGGTTTGCGCGGCACCTACCGGCGCTCCGTCCCCTGGTACTGGGGCGGGATCATCATCGGCAGCGACCCGCTGGCGGTCGAGATGAGCGCCATCGGCGTCATCAACGAGAAGCGGGCGCGGGAAAAAGTCGACCCACTCCCGGTTCCCGAGCACGTGAAGATCGCCGAGAAAAAATACGCCCTGGGCACGATCGACCCGGCCAAGATCGAACAAATCAAAATCGACCTGTAATACAATATAAATAAACCGGAAAGATCATCGCGAAATTATCCCTGTTCGCTTTGTTCCCTAAAAAAATGGAGTGCTACTTATAGGCTATAGAATGACTACAATCCCGGCCCGCAGGCTTAATCCGCTAAAATCGATTTTAGCTTCCCGCACGAAATTGACGCTTGGTACAGTCGGTGGACTGACCAAAAGGTCAATATAGCCGTAATTGTCGATGAAAGACTTCGTCGCTTCCCAATAGTAGAGTTTTCCATCCCAACTGCCATCGCCGGTGATCGACGTTTTGCCCTTGAATCCGGATAGCGACGCGTACCGGCCTACGCCCTCGATGAAAAAATGCACCCCGGTAGAAAGTTTTAGTTCCAAACCGAGGCCGCCGTGAAAACCGGTCCCCTGGGCACTGGCATCGATGATGTATTCCATATTCGGGTCAACATCCGTGAGGGATTCCAGCCGGGTTTTCGCCGAATAATACCCCGCTCCGGCATGGATAACGATCGTCAGAGAATCTTTGACAGGCATGAAATAAAATACACTCAGCTTCGCCGGAACGGCCTGAACTTTTCCGAGAATGTTCCAGTTGATTTGCTTCGTCAGTGATTGGAAGGCAAATACCGAAGATTTCGTCGCCATGATGTATTCCGTACCCACGCCCAATCCCCAATGCGGCGACAATTGCAGAATAACGTCGCCCCCGACATTCAAGCCGAAGTGAACGGGATTGAACGACCCCGTTTGCTGTGTATACCCCTGTAAATTCCGGTAGGCTTTCCAATAGTCGGTCCAGCCTTGCAGACCGCTGTTGAGGTCTCCGCCCTGAAGATAAATCCCTCCGCCGAAAATGCGAAATTTAAAGGCGCTGGCCTCCATTTTCAACGGAGCGATAAGCAACAAAGATAAAAGCGTCAGTCCGACAAACGTTTTTTTATTCATGGTTCCCCCTTTTTAACAATCTTTGTTCGTCCCGACAGTGCAAGAAACGCTGACAGGAAAATCAATTTCCCCCATACGTGTATTTTATGGAACTTTTATTTAAATTGCAATAACCGACAATGATTTGTTTAAAAGCATATCCCCGCCAGTAAGCCTGTTTCCCGGGGCGGGCTGCTGACCGCGTGTCACCGGCATTGACAATTTTACCAATTATGGAATAATGAATCCGATGGACGATCAAACCGTTGCTAAATCGTTCCTTATTGTATGAAGGTAGTCTATGTTAAAGGCTAAATTTTGTTTTGAACTATAATTTGAACGATTTGAAAACAGCCGGATATCAAAATGAAAAAACTTCTTGAGCGCATCCATATCGTGCTGGTCGAGCCCAAGCAGGCGGGCAACATCGGCTCGGTGGTCCGGGCCATGAAGAACATGGGCCTTTCCAGCCTGCGTCTGGTCAACCCCGTCCCTTTCCGCGACGAGGTCGAACAGAAGAAAATGGGCTACCGCTCCCAGGAGATCATCGAATCCGCCCGCGAATTCCCTTCGCTCTCGGAAGCGCTGCGGGGCGTTTCGCAGGTCTTCCTGGCCACGGCCAAGAAGGGAAAATGGAAGAAGGATTTCCTGTCGCCGGCCCAGGCGGCCGAGCGCATCGCCGGCAGTCACGGCGACGAGGAGATCGCCCTGGTCTTCGGCCGCGAGGACAAGGGGGTGACCATTGGCGAAAGCCAGCTGGCCAACTTTCTCGTGCGCATCCCCATGGCCGGGGGCTACCCTTCGCTCAACCTTTCCCAGGCGGTGATGGTGCTTACCTACGAAGTGTACAAGACAATCAGCATCGGCGAACACGTTGCCGAACTGCCGCGCATGGCCGAGAAACGGGCGTTCGAGCGGTTGATCGACAACATCTGGGAGCTGATGAAAAGCCTGGAAGTGCGCGAGCCGGAGAACGGCCTTTTCCACCGTTCGCTGCGCCGGGCCATGAGCCGCACCCGCTGGACCAACGCCGACGTGGCCGTGTTCGACCGCTTCTGCAAGCAGGTGCGCTGGTTCACCCAGGCGCGCTGCCGGGCCAAGGCCGGGAAGGAAGAGTGAGCCTGTGAGATTCTATAACACGTTGACCCGCCGGCTGGAGGAGTTCCGTCCGATTGAAGCGGGGAAAGTCGGCCTCTATACCTGCGGACCGACGGTCTACGATTACCCGCACATCGGCAACTACCGCTCCTATGTCTTCGAGGACCTGGTCAAGCGTTTCCTCCTCTACTCGGATTTTCGCGTGCGCCACGTGATGAACATCACCGACATCGACGACAAGACCATCCGCAAGGCCAACGAGCTCGGCGTGCCGCTGGCCGAGGTGACGCAAAAGTACATCGACGCCTTCCACGCCGACCTGCGCACCCTGAACATCCTGTCGGCCGACGTCTACCCGCGCGCCACCGCCCATATTCCGGAGATGGTGAGCCTGATCTCCAGTTTGCTGGAAAAACAATTCGCCTACGAGAAGGACGGCTCGGTCTATTTCAGCATCGAGCGTTTCCCGAACTACGGCCGGCTGGCCAACATCGAGCGCGAGAACCTGAAGCCGAGCGAAGCCGCTACGCTCGATGCCGACGAGTATGAAAAGGAGGCGGTCCAGGACTTCGTCCTCTGGAAGGGGAAGAAGCCGGGAGAGCCCTCCTGGCCGGCGCCTTTCGGCGAGGGGCGGCCCGGCTGGCACATCGAGTGCTCGGCCATGAGCATGAAATATTTGGGGCCGCACTTCGACATCCATATGGGCGGCGTGGACAATATCTTCCCGCACCACGAGAACGAGATCGCCCAGTCGGAAAGCGCCAACGGACAGACCTTCGTCAACTATTGGCTCCATTGTCAGCACCTGATCGTCGACAACAAGAAGATGTCCAAGTCACTGGGCAACTTCCACACCCTGGCCGACCTGCTGGAACGCGGCTGCGACCCGATGGCCGTACGCTACCTGCTGCTCTCCAGCCACTACCGCAAGCTGCTCAATTTCACCTTCGACAGCCTGGAGATGGCCGCGCAGGCACTGGCCCGCATCAAGAACTTCGAGTTTTCCCTCAAGGGCATAAACACGCCGGGCGAAGCCAACCCCGAGACAACTGTCCTGATCGTTGCCGGCGAAAAGGCTTTCGCCGCGCATATGGCAGACGACCTCAACATCTCCGGCGCCCTGGGGGCCTTGTTCGACTTCATCACTAGGATGAACCAGCGCATGGCCAACCTGAAGCAAAACGATGCCGCTCAGGTGCTGGAGTTCCTGCACCGGGTGAATTCGGTCCTGGGCGTCCTGGACGCAGCCGAGGAGAAACCCCTCGACGCGGTCATCGCGGAGAAAATCAGGGAACGGGAAGCGGCCCGCAAGGAGAAGGACTTTAAGAGAGCCGACGCCATCCGCGCCGAGCTGAAAGCTCAGGGGATCGTGTTGCTGGACACCCCCGACGGCGTGAAGTGGAAAAAAGAATAGGCCTGACCTCTTCGACGATTGGCTTAGCGCAATAAATTCTTGTTAAACTTGAAAGAGATTTCTAATCGAGATTGAAGACGTCCAGTTTCTTGGGATAAGTGACCGAATATTTAAAACTGATCGTTTTTTTCTTGAGCGGTTTCAGCTGCAGAAGCCATTTCAGTACTCCCTCGCGCTTCTCCTTGTCCGCGTCCTCTTCCTTGGGTTTCAATGTTGCGGGTACGGCGCTGAGCAGCTCAACCGCGATATCCTCGTTCTCGGTGACGGGGACCTGGTCGATGACCGTGATACTCTCCTCGCTTTTCTGGAAATTTTCTACAGTGATCCGGTATTCGTATACAGTTTGCACTTTCTTTCTGAAAAGGCCGGCGCCATCGGTCTTCTTCTCGACCAATTCGCGCTTTACCTTAATGCCGCTCCCTTCGCCGATGGAGACAGTGAATTTTTCGTTGGCACTCACCTGGGGAATCGCGGTGCTGGAGACGAAACTCTCATCGTAGAATATGCTTACCTTCCCGGCCAGCAGGGGGAAGGGGGCGCTGTTGGTGGCCGTGGCCTTCAGGAAGCTCTGCTCCATGAGCTTGGGGATAGCTTGATACTCCCTCTGAAAGGGGATGGACTCGACGGCCATGGTTACTTTTTGCGGAGCGTTGTTGCTCAGAATCGTCTCCTTCTGCTTCAGGGCGAAGGTAGCCGCCACTGCCTCGGCAGAGATGCCCGCGGTCGGGACCTCCATGGTCTGGATGAGCGGCTCCTTGATCACGATGACGTCTGAGTGCCTTTTTTCCCCGCCGCCACTGCCGGCAACGGCTGGCTGGTTGGGATTGAAGACATACGATCGGTCGGAGCTCTTGGTGTCGATCATCGGCGTCTGCCCGGTAACCGTCACGGCTTCATTGATCGTCCCGAGCTGCAAGGGTACGGTGATGCGGATGTTCTGGCCGGAAACCAGCTGGACCTTCTTCAGGATCGATGTTTTAAATCCCTCTAATTCAGAACGCAGCTGATACGTCCCCGGGGCCAGGTCGATGAACCTGAAATCCCCATTTTCTGAAGTGACCGTATCCTTGATTTTATACTGCCCGAAAAACAATGAAACGGTAACCCCGGGAACCAAATTCCCGTCTTCCAGGACAACCTTGCCATAAATAATGTTTGAACCCGTCATGGAAAGGGACTGGGGCCGGTCCAAAGTCTGCGGGCCCAGCGCGGGGAGTGTATTCTCCATCATTGGCCGGGCGGTCGAAAGAGTGAGGGCGGTGTTATCCCAATCCTCGCCCGTCTCCTGTCGGACCAATGCCTGGCAGGTCAATCCGGCTTCATTCTTGTCCGAGTTGAAGCGCAGGTCGTAGACGGGGGTCCAGGAGACCTGGGGAACGATGTAGGATGCATCGACCTGCAGGCTGCCGCCGCGGCTGATCTCGACCTCGATCTCGATGCTTTTCCTCTCTTTCACGCGCATCTCGATCTGCTGGCCCAGCTCATGGTCGATCACGGCTTTCTTCTCCAGGAGCTTCGCTTTTTCTATTTCGAGGTTCCTTTTTTCGTTGTTCATTTTATTCAGGTTGCTCTCCAGGAAATCGAACATCCGGGACCACTCGGCGATGCCCTTTTTCTGCAATTCCTGTTCCTTGTCCGGGGAGCCGCCCCTATCACTGAGCAGGGACCT
This sequence comes from Candidatus Aminicenantes bacterium, assembly GCA_026393795.1. Lineage (NCBI taxonomy): Bacteria > Candidatus Aminicenantota > Candidatus Aminicenantota bacterium. Next base: position 7,360 of record JAPKZL010000238.1, read on the forward strand.
GAGGAATTCGTCCTTGCGGTTCAAAAGTTCCATGCGGTCGTCCAGGACCCGAACCTGGTTCTCCAGTTCGCGTTGGTTCTTTTCCAGTTCGCCAATGCGGCCGATGGCGCTCTCCTCCAGCCGTTCGCTCTTTATTTTGATGTCCAGTATCTTGGCCGCGGCGCTGCCGCTCCCCGAGACGCGGACCGACTCGTCCAGCAGAGAGAGTGGCAGATTGGCTATCTTGAGCACATAGTCGCCCGGCTGGTAATCATGCTGGGCGGCCCGCTTGACCAGGGCCCGGTCACGGTAAACGGTAACCGATTCAATAGTTGATGATATGGCAATTGCTTTTGCTTTTTCACCTGGAATGGATAAAGGGTCGAGCATAATGAGGATAAATAAAAAAACAAATAGAGTTTTAGACCATGTCGTCATTGATCCCTCCTGATTGAATGGGATAAGTGGACAAATTATAACAAGGGTTAAAAAAAAATCAAGATGGATCAAACTGGGTTATCCGCCTCATCCACGGAACTTGATTCATTCGTCAAAGCGGATTTATTTTATAATTGGGTCAGCGTTTTGGATTCGATCCTGTGCAGGATGTCCTTGATCTCGGGCAGGGCCTCATGCAGGGCGTCCACCAGGCTGGGATCGAACGCTTTTCCCCTCAGCGCCTCGATCTCGTTCAGGGCGTTCTCCATGGGCCAGCTTTTCTTGTAAGGGCGATCGGAAAGAAGCGCGTCGAGGACATCGGAGAGGGCCACGATCCGTCCCACCAGCGGGATCTCTTCGCTTTTCATACCCTGCGGATAACCCTTCCCATCCCAGCGTTCGTGATGCGTCAAGGCGATGCTGGAGGCGACTTTCATCAGGGAGCTGTTGTGCCCCGCCAGCAGTTCGGCGCCGATGGTGGTATGCGTCTTCATGATTTCCCACTCCTCCGGGTCCAGCTTTCCCTTTTTCAGGAGGATGGAGTCGGGGATGCCGATTTTTCCGATGTCATGCATGGGGCTGGAAGCGAGGATGA
>JAPKZL010000239.1 GCA_026393795.1 Candidatus Aminicenantes bacterium
AGATGATCCTGCACAACGACCGCTGCATCCATTGCGCCCAGTGCGTCGACTCCTGCCCGACCAAGGCCTATCACATGAACGGCGAGTTCGAACTCGCCGTGTTGGACCGCCATCAGCTGAAGATCGAATACAAGTAGTTCCGGCCATCGCCTCGCGCCAACCGTCCCCATCAATACCCAAAGAAAGCAGTGGCGCATCTTTTCCCTGCCACGGCGACTTTCGCCGTCAGCTGCCGCTCCGGCTCCGCCGGGCAAAAAAGATTTTTGTTCTCGGCATCGGCATGAACTGGAAGGGCGATGACCGGCTGGGCTGCGCCTTGGCGCGGGCCTTGGCCAGGAAGCTGCCGGCCGAAGCAAAAATCCGCATCGTCAGCGGCGGCGAGGCCCCGGAGAATTTCACCGGCGCCATCCGCGCCTTCGCCCCCAGCCATGTCGTCCTGCTCGATGCCGTCGATCACGGCCTGGCTGCGGGAACCGTTTTCCTGGCCGACGAAGGCGCGATCGCCGTCGGCGACATGACCAGCCACCACCTGCCGCTGCGCCTGCTGATGCGCTTCCTGAGCGCCTCCATCCCCTGTCGGGTCATCCTCGTCGGCGTGCAGCCCTTTTCGCTGCGGCCGGGGAACCGGCTTTCGGCTCCGGTACGGAAAACACTCCCCCTCCTGGCCGAATTTCTGGCCGCCGCGTTGCAGCAGGCTTCGCAGCAGACGTTGCGGCAGACGGTACGCGAAAAGATAAAAAAATAGGATCGAATTTCTTTTACTGCGGGAGCAATCCGAAGGTCATGCTGACGGTGAAGATGATCGGCCGCGGGATGCCGTCGACGATGTAGGGCTCGTACAGCCACTGGCGGACGGCCGCCAGCGCCGCCTCGTTGAACATGGGATCGCCGCTGATGATCCGCGCCCGGTTCACCCGGCCGTAGACGTCGGTCGTCGCTTCCACGACCACGATGGCCTGCAAACGGGACGCATAGGCCTCGCGCGGGAACTCGGGCTTCACCTGGCGGATGAGCTTCGGGATATGCTTGCCGCTGACATACATCGGCTGTTCCTCGGGCAGGCTGCCGCCGAGCACGCCGCCCAAAACGCCGCCGACGACACCGCCTTCCACGCCGCCCTCGACGCCGCCGACCACGCCCCAGGGAACCCCGCCCTCGACGCCGAAATCGCTGCCCTCATCCTCAACGATTGTCACCGGCACCTCGATCGGAGCCACCAGCTTGCCGAAATAGACCCGCGGCTTTTCCGCTTGTTTCGCTGCTCCGGGTTTCGCTCCGTGCGAGCCGCGCCCGCGGCCGTATGGCGGCGGAGGCGGCGGCGGCGGCGTGGGCTTGGGCGGAGCCATGACCAGGATGTTGGTCATGTGCACCTCGGGAAGCTGGCTTTCGGCCAGCAGCAGCGGCACAACCACCAGGGCGGCGATGGCCAGCAAGTGCGCCAGCAGTGAAATGGGCAGCAGCAGCCATTTCCTTTTGTGGGCGTTGCGGTCGGCCGGCTCGAGCAGCGATTCATCCAGCATCAAAACCTCGCGAAGCAATGAGAAATAACTCATTCACAATATTATAGAATAACTCATTTTAAGCTGAAAATCCAGTCGAACATTGAAAAGGTTCTCAACAATTCGATGATGACTTGCTTGAAAACTCATCCCCCAGCCCCCCTAAGGTGGAAGTGATTAGCGGGACCCCTCTCTGTTAAAAAGAGAGGGGTGGGGGTGAGTTTTTGTCTTCAAAGAGTGTGCCGCGACTTAATCGTTCAGCTTGATCGGCGACACTCCGGCATCGACTTCGATCGATCGGATGGGCGATTTTTCCGTTAGCTTGAATTTCTGCTCCTTGTCCTCCACCACCAGGGTGCGCACGGTTTCCCCGACGGCGGTGGTGATCCGGACCCTGACCGGGAACACGAAATCGGTGTTGCTTTGGCTGAAGACGATCTCGGCGTTCGGGCCGGCGATAACGACCCGGTAACTGACTTCGGGCAGCAGGCGCGAAAAGACCCAGCCATTAAAAAACTTGTGCAGGATAACGTCTCCCTGGCAGATGTTCTGGATGAAGCGGGTTGACACCAGGCTCTGGTACTTGTAATCGTTCAGAAGCTCACGCAGGCGTTTGAGCATCTCCTCTTCGCCCAGGATTTCCTTCAACATCAAAAACACCAATGCCGACTTATCGTAGACAATGCTCTGGTAGGTGAGCATGTCGTTGCTCAGGTTGGCGATGCGCCGGCCGTAGGCGATCGGTCCGGCGTCGTTGCAGCGGAAAACCCATTTGTTGGCGCTGGCGATCGCCTTGCGGTACTGGTTCTCCGCTACATGGTGCTCCAGGTAGAAAAGGGTGGAAAACTCCGCCAGCCCCTCGGTCAGCCACTGGTCCTGGTACCCCTTCCAGGAGATGATCCCGCCCCACCACTGGTGCGACAGCTCATGGACCAGGTTGTCGCGGTTGACATCATCGAAAACGACCGGGCTCTCCTTGCGCATGCGCCGGGTGATGCTCATCTCATCGTTGATGAAACCGCTCTTGTCCAAGAGGTTGAAGATCACGAACCCCTGGTTGCTCAAGCCGCCGTACTCCTCGCGGCGGCGCAGCAGCATGTTCAGCTGCTTGACCTCCAGCGGCCCGAATTTGTCCAGCAGGAAATCGAAACAGCCCTGGATGTCGGCGACGTCGAAGTAGTTGCTGAGCTTGAGTTTGGCGAGCCCGAAAACCCGGATCGGCACCCGGCTGGGGATGGTCAGCAGCTGGGTGAAATTTCCGCAGACCAGCGAGACGCCCTTGCTGCCGGGGCTCTCGAAAACGAATTCGTTGCGCTCGCCCAGAGTCTGTTGCGAGCGCAGCTCGCCGGTGACCAGGCATTGCAGCGGCGCGGGCAGCGTGATCTTGACCCGGTTCTTAAAAAAATGCGGTCCCGGATTCGGATAGAAATCCTGGTCGCGGTTGAGGATGAAATAATGCTCCCTTTTGCGGTCGTCGGAGTCGTCGGTGTTGATGCGGATCATGTCGGCGGCGTCGCCGCCGGGCTTGACGCTCCCGGCATAATAAAAACTGAATTTGTTCAGCCCCTGGCCCAGAAGGAAATAGGTGTCGGCGCGGTTGAAAAGCTGGAGTTCGTGCTGCTGGGACTTGCCGTAGCCCTTGACGACCAGGCTGGAGTCGAGGCTGACCGTCTTGACGCTGGACGGTTCCTTGAAATTCAGGACCGCGGTCGCGGAAAGGAACTCGACCTGGGGATTGTAAAAAATATTCAGCTGCAGGTTCTCCAGCTCGTCGACGCCCTGGGACGTGAACTTGAGCCCCTTGACGGCATTGTAATTGAGATAGAACTTGTTTTCCGGGAGCATGACCAGGCTGGTATCGGGCGAGATGCCGCTGCTGAAGACATAGCGGTAAAAGGATTTGCCGGGTTTGCGGTAAAAAACGGCGGTGTTGAAATCAAGGGCGAAGGGAAAATACCAGAGCTCGTTAAAGAAGGGGATGTGCATGCCCCACTTCTGCTGAAAAATGTCGTAGAGCAGCTTGGCCTCGCCGTCGGCGAGCTCGCGCACGGCCGTCGGCGGCGGCAGGTCGTCCATGAACTCCGGCTGGCTGAAAACGAACACTCCGGCTTGCGCCTCTTTGACGAAGGTGTCGCTGCGCACCTGGCTGAGCAGCGTCAGCCGCTCCTCTTCCGATTCGGGACGTATGCTGAATTCCCAATCTCCGCAAAAAACGAAGACATTGCCCATGGGCATGCCCCGGTACATCACCCCGTTTTTGAAATGGATGACGGCGTCGCCCATGCTCACGGTGCGCTCGGTCATGACGGTGCGCGAAAAATGATCGACGAAATACAAAGGCTTGAGGTTGCGCTTCAGGCTGAGCTGCCGATACGTGTCGCCATCCCTTTCAAAGGTGATCTCGCCGATCTCGGCGAATTCCTTGAAGCGGGCGAAATACATCAGGTCGTCCTGGCGCAGCAGGCTGAAGCCCACGCCGAGGCAATCCTTGAAATAGACAATCAGCTGCTGGTGCGTCTGATCGCTGAACAGCGTTGCCAGCGTTGTCCAGTCTTTCTTTTTAATGGCCGTTTCCAGGGGCTCCTGGGCGATGGCCGGCCGCAAACCGGCGAGCAGCAGCAGGGAAAGCAGCAGATGTTTTTTCATAATGGGAATTATATCTTTTTACTCGGAAATAGCCAACAGGCCATGTTCAGAAAACAGCTAAAGAACACTATTTTTTCTGTTCATGGAATAAAAACGGCCGCCAGCCGGGCTTGGCAGGAATTTTTCCGCTTTTTTCATGTAAAATGGGCCGGAATGTTCTTTTTATTGAATTTATATTCAAATATTTGAATTTTTTGGCCGGCGCTCGGGGATCAACATGAATTTTAACGATTTTCGCTGTTGGCCCAGGCGCGCAAACCATTTTCCGTTCAGGCTTTCACGGCAGCGACCCGGTTTCCGGTCCATTTCCGCTCATCCGCCGGTCTTGGCATGAATAATGCTTGGTTAATGGTGTTTTGTCTAAATTAAAAAGGAGGACAAACAGAATGAAACACGTCAGAAGCTTCGCCCTGCTGGCGATCAGCGTGCTCCTGCTTGCGGGAGTACTGAGCGCCCAGCAAACGACTGCCAAGATCTTTGGCATCGTCCAGCTTGAAGACGGTTCATTGGTTCCCGGCGTCAACGTCGAAGCCACCAGCCCCAAGCTGGTCGG
>JAPKZL010000240.1 GCA_026393795.1 Candidatus Aminicenantes bacterium
CCGGGAGCGTCAGAGCCTCCCGAAGAACCCGGCGAGGGCCCGGTGGAAACCGTGGAACCCCTTCACCGGCGGCACGTACATCAGCACGCACCGCTTCGCGACCAGGTTCAGGCCCAACTCGCTGGCCAGGGCGAGGGCCTCGGGCGATTCGGCCCCCTGCTGCAGCCAGACGTTCCGGAGGCCTGCCGCAGCCGCCTCGCGGCATTGGAGCAAACGAAAGGTGAAAACTATGTTTTGCGCATTTACGACTGGTGCGGGTTCGGCTTCGCGGGCGACAGCGATCCCTTGAAGCCGAATTCGCGGGAAGAGGGCTTGGAAATATTGCGTGCGCTTCAATCCGGCGCGAGCTGGGAGGAAGCCACGGGGAGGAGGGGAAAATGAGACAGCCTTTGCTGGAGTGGGCGGTTTGGATCATGGCCATTTTTATTTCGGCAAGCCTTTGGAGTGCAGCGGCAAACGGCACGGGAATCTGGCCCGCCGCGACGCAGCGAAAGCTCGCCTGCCCGGACGTCCGGGGCAAGGACCTGCGCCTGGTCAAGCTGATGAAGAATGAAATATACGCCCGGCACGGCAAGTCATTTCAGACCGACTGGCTCCGGGAATATTTCGCGGCCCAGCCGTGGTATGCGCCCGACTCCGGCTATACGGATTCCAAGCTGACCAAGCTGGAGATTGAAAACGCCGCCTTCCTCGCTGCGTGCCAGAAGACCCTCGAGAAGGGGGGAACATGCTGCGCTCCCGTGGGGGATGAAGCAAAGGCTGGGATCGTAAACGCGAAGCGGTTCGGGGACTTCGCGAAGGAGGCGCAGCAAAAGATCGCAAGGGACGGCTTTGTCGTGCTGCCCGGCGCGAGAGGCAATTGGGAGCAATTTTTTCACGTCTATGAGAACAACGATTATCTCCAGGTCCCCAGTTTCATCACTTCCGATTCCATCCTTCACACCTTCCATATTTTCTTTGATTTCACGCTGCGCCAGGCCGAGGAAAAGAAGTTGCTGCCGGCGCTGGAGAGTCTGACGGACAGGATGCTCGCCACCTTGGCCCGGGACCGCCAGGAGGCCGTCCCGGCCATCGTCAAAACCGCGGCGACCCGCAACGAGGCTTTCCTTGCTGTCGGATATTCCCTCCTCCACGGGAAGCCTGCCGCCGGGGAGGGCGGCGCATCGCCGCTCGTTCAGGAGGAACTGCGGCTGATCAGCGCCGCCGCCGGCATGGCGCCTTCCCCGATCATGGGCACCGGCGTGGACTACTCCATGTTCAAGCCTCGCGGGCACTACACCCGCAGCGCCGATCTGAAGCGCTTCTTCATGGCCATGATGTGGTACGGCACGCTGCCCTTCAACCTGAGCTCCGGGGACGACCGGGTGCTCGTCATGGCGGCCCTGATCACCCGGAGCCTGTACGAGCCCGGCGGCGCCCTGGCTCTGTGGGAGACGGTCTACGAGCCGACGAAATTCTACGTGGGGATCGCCGACGACCTGACACCCCATGATGTTTGGGAAGCCATGGAGAACCGCGCGCCCACGCCCAAGCAGCTGTCCGACTCGTCTTGGCTCAACGCTTTTCGCGGCAAGCTGCTCGGGAGAAGCTCGGCGCGGGTGATCGGGAACGTGAACAACCCGGACCTGGCCCAGCCGGTGCAATTCCGCTTCATGGGGCAGCGCTACACCCCCGACGGCGAGGTCTTTCAGAACCTGACGAAGTACCCCGAAAGGCTGTTCCCCCGCGGCCTGGACCTGATGGCCGCCCTGGGCATCGGCGAAGCGGAGGCGATCCTGCGCGAGGTGTACAAGGAGGGGGAAGCCTGGCCCGCCTACTGGGGGAAGTTGGGAAAAGAAAGGGAGCGGCTCGCCGGACTGGCGCCCGAAGCCTGGAAGCAAAACCTTTATTTCAGCTGGATCCATGTCCTCAAAAGGGTGAATGAGGCGCCGGCCGGCGGCGCGCCGCCATTCAGGCGCACCCAGGCGTGGAAGCGCAAGTCGCTGATGACCTCCCTGGGCAGCTGGGCGGAGCTCCGCCACGACACGATTTTGTATGCCAAGCAGTCGGGCGCGGAATGCGGCGGCGGCGACGGCGACGAGGAGCCGAAATTGATCAGAGGATATGTCGAGCCGAATCCCTGGCTGTATACTGAACTGGGAGATCTGGTCCAGGCTTGCCGCGTCGGCCTCAATGAAAGAGGCCTGCTGACGCAGGATTTCGAGGCCGTGGCTCGCGCGCTCTCGGACCTTTTAAGTTTCATGAAGGACACGTCCGTCAAGGAATTAAAAGGCGAGAAACTGAGCGATATTGATTACCAGACCATCCGCATTTACGGCGCTACCCTGGATTACCTTACCACGCGCATGATGACCGGGGAGGGGGGGACCTTTGACGAGGTCGCCGGCCCTGACCGCAGCGTGGCGGTGATCGCCGATATCCACCGGGGCGGCGATCAGGTGCTCGAGGAGGCGGTCGGGAACGTCCAGGAGATCTATGTCGTCGTGCCGATCGAAGGGAAGCTCTACCTGACCCGCGGCGCCGTGTTCTCCTACTATGAGTTTAAGCAGCCGGTTTCGAAGCGCCTGTCCGACGAGGAGTGGCAGAAGATGCTGCGCGACCACGAGGCCCCGCCTTTACTTGAGTGGACGGACATGTTCCGCTGCGACGGGGAAAAAAGTGAGATGCCGGTGACCGAGGCTTATTCATCGGGATGCTGATGGCTTGGCTCTCCCGTTTGCTTGGCGGCATTCTTTGCCTTGTTCTCACAGGCGTCGTGTCGGCCTTGCCGGCCGGCGGCGCGGCGGAAGAGGTGGTGATCGTCGCCGGTGGAGATGTGCTGTTGGACCGCGGCGTACGCTCGGCGCCAGGTTTTGCCGGGGACGGCAGGGAGCTTTTTAAATTCATCCAGCCGGTATTGGCCGACGCCGACATCGCCTTCGCCAACCTCGAGTGCCCGCTCGCCAGCGAATGCTACTGCCTTCCCAAGGCCTATTGCCTCCGGGGCGATCCGGAAAAAGCGCAGGGATTGTCCGCCGCAGGCTTCGACCTGCTGACGCTGGCCAACAACCATGTGTACGATTGCGGCCGCGAGGCGATCAGCAGCACGGTTAGCGTCTTGACGGCTTGCGGCGTCCAGGTCGCCGGGGCGGGTGCCGATCTCGCCGCAGCGAGCCGCCCAGCGGTTTTCAACATCAGGGGGGTCAAGGTCGCCATTGCGGCCTTCACCCAGTTCCCGCTGGAGGGCCTGTGCTGGGATCCCGCCCGGCCGACGCCAGCGCTTTGTTCTTGCGCAGAAATGGCGGAGCGGGTCAAGAGGATCAGGAAGGACGTTGACCTGCTGATCGTGAGCATTCACTGGGGATTGGAGTATTCGCCGCTTCCCAGCGAGAGCCAGCTCGCGACGGCAAACGCCCTGGTTGAGGCCGGGGCCGATGTGATCGTCGGACATCATCCCCACGTGGTTCAACCCTGCGAAAAGATCGGTTCGCATTGGGTGGCGTACAGCCTGGGGAACCTGGTGTTCGATTCGCGTCGTCCCGAAGCCAGGCTGGCGGCGTTGATCGTGGTCCGCTTCAACAATAAGACGCGCGCACTGACGGTCCGGTTCCTGCCGCTGGAGATCAGGCAGGATCGTCCCGAGCCAGCGGCGGCGCCAGAGGAGCTGAAGATCGTCCGCTCCCTGAACGGCCTTGCCGAGGCGCAGGCATGGATGGCGGACGGAGGCCTGATTGCCCATGCAGGCGAAACACGGGTCTCCTCGGGCAAAGGCGCACCATGATCCGCGTCTTGCTTTTTTGCCGGGCTTTTTCTACAATGGAAACCCGGCCCGGCCCGGTCCGGAAGTCAAGGAGGTCGACATGAGTTCATCGGCGCGAGAGAAGCAGGACCTGATCGCCCAGTGGGCCTTTGACGCCCGCCCCATCCTCGGCCGCTTCCACATCTGGCTCGAGGACGTCGAGGTGGCCTGGATGCGCGGCGAGCCGGCTGAGGAGTTCACCAGCGACATCTCGTTCATGGAGGGCGGCATGGAGAGGCTCTTCGCCGTCACCGGAGCGGTGACCGCCCTGGGCACGCGCCTTTTCGGCCGCTACGGCGCGGGCAAGGGGCTCGACAAGTCGGGGCTCAACCAGGCCAAAAAGGAAGCCGACGCCATCTCGGCCTATGCCATGAGCGAGAGCCTGTGGTACCTCTCGCGCCAGCTTCCCGAAAACCACGCCATCATGGTCTGCGTCGGCGAAGGGCTGATGCCCAAGGCGGGGGAGACGCCGGAGATGGGCTCCAATCCCCAGCTCGGCTTCGGGCGCGTCTATGCCCGGCCGGCGGTGGCCCACTGGCTCGACCGCCATGTGGTGCGGCTGCTCAACCGCAAGGACTACGGCTGGGAGGAGTTCTACCGCGACATCAAGGCGGCCGGCATCACCATCTGGGGCGCGGCCATCGACACTTTGGAGAACACCTCGCGCTTTTCCAAGGGGGCCGAAAGCGGGCCGATGACCGTGCTGCACCTGTTCAATCAGCCGCTGGCCATCACCCGTCCCTATGAGGGCTACATGGGCAATCTGTTCCTGCCGGCGGCGGTGGCCGAGCGGGCAGCGCAGGAATCGATCCTCATCTCCTTCCGCACGCCGCGCCAGCAGGTGATGCGCGCCATCCGCATGACCTATCCCGACATCGCGCCCGAACGCGTCCACGTCTGGACCCTGGGCGGCAAGAGCCGCGAGGGGCGCATCGGCGAGCTGTGGCGGGAGTGGACGGCCGCCGGGGCGCACGTCGTCGAGGACGGCTTCAAGCTCCCGACCGGCATGGCCGCCTTCAACGAGTCGGGCACCTACGCCCCAACCTACCATATCGGCCCCTACGAGCAGGGCGGGGCGCGCCACCTGTTCGTGTGCGACGGCTACGCCGCTTCGGCCGAGGCCATCCAGGCCGCCAGCCTGGCGCCGATGCTGGGCTTGAACGCCTACATCTGCCCCTTCACCTCGACCTTCGAGGTGCCCTACAACCGCGAGCGCCTGGTGATGGGGCTCGATGCCGAAGGCGCGGACTTCCCGGCGCGGCTCGCTGAGGCGCTCGGCCGCACCGTTGACGCCGAAACCATTTCCCGCTTCCGGGCCATGATCGAGGACGCCCGCTGGGCCGGCATCCCGGTGCACAAGTCCTCGGTCGAGGCCGACGATTTCTTCCCCGAGAAGAAATGGGACGTGCTGGCCGTTTCGGGCTACATGTGCCCCGATCCCTATTCCGGGGCCCCCGGCGTCGAGGAGGTAGGGCCGGGCCGCTACAAGGTCGTGGTGCGCCTCGCCGGCTCGCGCGGCGACAAGCGCATCACCTTCACCCTGCGGCTGATGGAGACCCTGGAGCAGAGCTGGCTGGTCTTCAACCCGCTGCTCAGCCGCTTCATGGGCGGCGAGGACTACGCGCACCGGCCGGTGCGCATCTCCGACTCGGGGCGCATCCGCAACGAGCTGCAGACGCTCTGCTCGGAGGCGCTGGAATTCCCCCAGCAAGACCACATCCGCGTCCATTTCGACCGCATCCCGCCCGAAGTGATCCGCCCCGCCTCCCAGGTCAAGCTGCTGGAGATCCTGCGCTGGTACAAGAAGCACCACCCGATCTGGTTCTCCTGGCTCGACATCGCTCCCCCAAAGGGGACGGCGCAACGCGGTTGACGCCAGCGCCGAAAGGGAAGTAGGCGAAGCATCATCCCGAATTCCGAATGGAAAAAGCTAGAGCCTCATTGATGTT
>JAPKZL010000241.1 GCA_026393795.1 Candidatus Aminicenantes bacterium
ATCACGCCCAAGCTGCCGCCCATTTCCCCGTTTTTTGCCAGGAGATCGTCCTGCTGGCTCTGTCCAATGACATAGAACCGGCCAGAAAGCAATTGGAAAGGATCGAACCCCTGCTGCTCTATCTCCTGAAAAAAATGGGCGATGGACGCTTTTTTCAAGCGGCCTACCTAGACGACCTGCAGGCGGTGCGCCAGGAGGACTTCAACGAGAACTGGTGGACGGGGCCCGGCTATTTCTGGTTCGGCAAATTCCGTTTCATGGCCAAGCTGAGCACCCGCAACCTCATCCTCTGGCAGACCCTGTCCGCCGAGAGCCGGGCCAGGGAGTCGCTGTCGGCCAACCCGCCGCAAGAGGAAGTCAACAGACTACTGGACCGTTTCCGCCATGGTGACGGCGAGGAGTGGCCGAACGTCGGCTCGGACCGCTTTTACCGCTGGCACGATTCCCTCCGGGCCGGCCGCACGCTGGTCAAGCTGGCCTTGCTGCTGGAACGGCTGCAGCGTTTCGGCATGAATGCCAACGAAGTGGTCGCCCTGCTCGTTTCCGACCTGGGAGTGAACGAGCTGACCGGGGAACCGTGGAAGATCATGCAGGCGCCCGACAAGGCAATCATCCGCGTGACCAGCCAGGCCGAATTCACGGTACGTCCCGTCAACTACGCAGCCGACCACGCCGTCGTCATCGCCGAGTTGGAAAGGCTCGCCGCGGCCATCGGCGCAACGGGCAATCACCCGGAGCCGTGAACACGTATCAACTGAGGCGATCTTGGGGGATTTTATATAGTGAAAACTTGACATGCGGCTGCATCAGGAAAAAGTGTTTGTCCGCCGAAAACAAAGTCAAATCGTGATCAACCACATTTTGCAACACGATCAAATCGGAAATGCCGACTTTGTTGATGCCGTGCTTTAAATTGATGGTTTGATATTCAATGATCCTGTGTTAGGGGATGAATCGTTTGTGGAAAAGGCATTGGAGCGTTATGAGCGAAGATTAGAGCCGGACGGGATGAAGAAAAAGCGGCGGGACGATTTTTACTTTGAACCAGTAGCCAAGGTAATTCAAGAGTTTGAACGGGATAAGGGTATAAAAATTGATGATATAAATATAGGAAAATTGAATGGAAAACGATTGCGAACGGAACTGCTGGTACTTTTGCATGATTTGACGGGCTTGAAGTACCGGGAAATTATTGAAATACCGATCTTTTCCGATTTGCATTATTTGTCAATGTCCCGTTTGTACCACAATTTTAGCAAGAAGAAAGAGGGGCCGAAATAAACATTTTCATATTTTCATAGTCCGTCCCTTTTGTGTGATATTAGAGGAAACCGAGATATTTTGAATAATGCAGCGGATGAGATTGATATACGCGGGGCGCTTCATCATGCGCTGAGTCTGGGGCATGGCGGTAAAAAGATATTTTCCGATTCGCGATTGAAAGAAACTTTCAGCAATTTGTTTGGAGATACATCCCAAAAGCCTTAGGGGTTCGATCTCCAGGTTCCAGAAATCATCCTCGTCACCAGCTTTCACTTTGTTATCGTTGGATTATTAATAAAATTGACAAAACCATATCGATCATGATATCGTAATACAAAATGGATCGATGGAGGTATTGACATGCAAACAGTAACCGTGTCGCCAAAATATCAAATCGTTATACCCAAGACAGTCAGAAAGGCATTTAACCTTCGTCCGGGCCAAAAAATGCAGGTGATTGAATATGCCGGACGCATCGAGCTTATTCCGGAATGCGATATCAATGAACTCCGTGGATTCCTCAAGGGCATCAATACGGAATTCAA
>JAPKZL010000242.1 GCA_026393795.1 Candidatus Aminicenantes bacterium
CCCATCGACGACGGCTCGGCCATCAATCTGTGCGAGTTCATCAAGGAATGCGGCATCGTCGAGCAGGAAGAGATCATCCCCGATATCGAGATCACGCAAACGCTGCTCATCGGCGACGAATCGACCGAGGGCAAGTTCATCAAGATCGAACCGTGCGACGTGTTCACCGTCCGCTACACCTGCATCTACCCCGAGCCCCTCGGCCGGCAGAGCTACGAATTTGCCATGCGCTCGGCTGAGGATTTCCAGCGTGAGATCGCCCCGGCCAGGACCTACGGTTTTGTCGACGATTTCAACAAGCTCAGCGACATGGGCTTGGCCGAAGGCGGCCGGATGAACAATTTCATCCTGATCGACAAGGACAAGATCATCAATACCACCCTGCGTTTTCCCGAAGAATTGGCCCGGCACAAGATCCTGGACATCATCGGCGATTTTTACCTGCTGGGCCGTCCGATCCGGGGAAAAATCACCGCCCAGAAAACCGGCCATACCGACAACACCAAGATGGTGAACCTGGTCAAGGAGACATTCCTGAAGAAGACCTGATCTTGGCGTAGGGCATAGGGTTGACGGCGGAAGGTGAAAGCAAAGACAATCAGGTCTATTGCAAAGTGTTTTTATTTTCATTAGAATACCAACCGGGAAATAATCTGCACAGGATTATGAAATTGCACGCATGAGGAGGCGCGAATGTCTGATGCACTGGGATTGATTGAAACCAAAGGATTTGCTGCCATGGTCGAGGCGGCCGACGCCATGGTCAAGGCCGCCAAGGTGGAACTGGTGGGCTATGAAAAGATCGGCGGCGGCTACACCACCGCCATCGTGCGCGGCGATGTGGCCGCGGTCAAGGCGGCCACCGAGGCGGGAGCCCGCGCGGCCGGGAAAGTGGGAGAAGTTGTCTCCATCCACGTTATTCCCCGTCCCCATGACAACGTGGATGAGGCCCTGCCCCTCGGCCGCCAAGGAAAAGGCGGCAAAGCCAAGGCATAATCATTTTTCATTCCATGCGCTCCGGCCCGCTGGCGGTCGACGAGCGCGGCTCAAAGTGGGGTAAACCATGCAGTTAGGAAAAATAGTCGGTACGGTGGTGTCCAGCCACAAGGAACAGAAATTGGCCGGCCTCAAATTCCTTCTGGTCAGATTCCTGGACCTCGAGTTGAAACCCGCGGGCGGATCGGTGGTCGCCGTGGACGGCGTGGGGGCGGGGGTCGGCGAAGTGGTTTTGGTGGCCTCGGGCAGTTCCGCCCGCCTGACCTCCTTCACCGAAGGCAAGCCGGTGGATGCGGTGATCATGGCCATCGTCGATGTGCTGGAAATCGAGGGCCGGGAGCGCTACCGCAAGGGGGGAAGCGATTGAACCGGGGTGAGGTTGCATGAACGTCAGCGACGATCAGATAAAAAAGATTGTGGACCAAGTGGTGGACAAGCTGACAACGCTCGGTCTGAAGGCCGGGGACAATCCCGTGCGCCAAGACCGGCCCGCAACGGAAACGGCTGTCGCCCTGGCCGGCGAACGGGGGTGTTTCCCCGATATTGACTCGGCTTGCCATGCGGCCAAAAGGGCCTTCCTGGATTACCGGGACGTGCCGGTGAAGCAGAGGGAAAGGATCATCGCCGCCATGCGCGAAATCTGCCTGGAGCATTTGCCGGAGTTGTCCCGGCGCGCCCTGGCCGAAACCGGCTTGGGGCGTTACGAGGACAAGCTCAAGAAGAACCGCCTGGCGATCGAAAAAACCCCGGGCGTCGAGGCGCTCGATCCCAAAGCCTTTTCCGGCGACGACGGCCTGACCATCGAAGAAAGGGCGCCTTTCGGAGTGATCGGCAGCATCACTCCCTGCACCAATCCCTCGGAAACCATCATCTGCAACGGCATCGGCATGATCGCCGGCGGCAACGCGGTGGTCTTCAATCCCCATCCCGCGGCCAGGGAAACCTCCGCCTACACGGTCGACCTGCTGAACCAGGCGGTCATCGCCGCAGGCGGCCCTCCCAACCTGTTTTGCACCGTCGTGTCCCCGACCATTGAATCGGCTCAGCAGCTGATGACGCACCCCGGCGTGCAACTGCTGGTCGTTACCGGCGGACCGGCAGTGGTGGCGGCGGCCATGAGATCGGGAAAACGAGTGATCGCCGCCGGGCCCGGCAATCCGCCGGTGGTCGTGGACGATAGCGCCGATCTGGAAAAGGCGGCCAGGGACATCGTGACCAGCGCCAGCTGCGACAACAACATCATCTGCGTGGTCGAGAAGGAGATCATCGTCACCAGCGCCGCCGCCCCGGGCCTGAAAAAAGCGCTGCTGGAAGCGGGTGCCGTCGAACTGGGCGCGCACCAGGCCGGCCGGCTCGAGAAAATCATCCTGGGCGGGGACGGGCACCCCAACAAAGCCTGGATCGGCAAGGACGTGCAATTGATCCTGCAGCAAATCGGCATGGATGTCCCCCCCGAAAAAAGGCTGGCCTTCGTGGAAACCGGTGCCGACCATCCTTTCGCCAAGGAAGAGATGCTGATGCCGGTGCTGCCCTTCATCTGCGTTCGCGACATTGACGCGGCCATCGAGCTGGCCTACCGGCTCGAAGGCGGGTGCTTTCACACGGCGGTGATCCATTCGCGCCACATCGACAGCATGCACCGCATGGCGAAAAAGATGAACACGACCATTTTCGTGAAAAACGGCATGGCCTTGGCCGGGCTGGGCCTAGGAGGCGAAGGATTCACCTCGTTTACCATCGCGTCGCCCACCGGCGAAGGGTTGACCACGGCCTGGCATTTCACCCGCACGCGCCGCTGCACCTTGAGCGGTTATTTCAGGATCGTTTAGTTGCAGCCCATGGACGAAACCGCCATGAAACCAACCGCCGGACCGGCCAGGCAGGCGTAAGCCATGTCCGGGCAAGCCGAAAAAATCATCCGGGCCGTGCGCGAAGCCGGGGTCATCGGCGCCGGCGGCGGCGGATTCCCGACCCACGCCAAGCTGAAGGCGCAGGTGGATACGGTGATCGCCAACGGCAGCGAGTGCGAGCCTCTCCTGGCTTCCGAAAAAAACCTGCTAGGGCAACACCCCGAATCAGTGCTGGAGGGGCTGGCGCTGGCCATGGAGGCGACCGGGGCGAAAACCGGCTTCGTCGCGCTCAAGGAGCACAATCGTGATGCGATCCAGGCCGTCCAGAAAGCGCTCCCAAGCGACGGACGCATCCGCATCCATTGCCTGGAAAATTACTACCCGGCCGGCGACGAATTCCTGACCGTTTTCGATGTCACCGGCAGGGTGGTTCCCGAGGGCGGCCTGCCGCCGGATGTCGGGGTATT
>JAPKZL010000243.1 GCA_026393795.1 Candidatus Aminicenantes bacterium
GGGGGTGGGCATGCTGGTGGACAATGCCGTGGTGGTCATCGAGAACATCTTCCGCCATTTGCAGGAGGGCAAATCTCCGACCGAGGCGGCGCGCAAGGGTACGTCGGAGGTCGGTCTGGCCATCGCCGGCTCGACCCTGACCACGGTGGCCGTCTTCTTCCCGATGATGTTCGCCACCGGCATCGCCGGCCGCCTGGCGCAGAGCCTCGCGGTCTCGGTGATCATCGCCCTGATGGCATCGCTCTTCGTGGCCCTGACCATCGTTCCCATGCTCGCCGCCTGGATGTTCCGCATCCACAAGAAAAAAGGGGAGCAAACGGCCGAGGGGATCGTCGACCTGGGCGAGGACAAGTTCGCCCCGGTGCGCGACCGCTATGAAGGCTGGCTGCGCAAAGCGCTGGTCAAGAGAAAAAAAATCGTGATTGGGGTCGTGGTGGCTTTTGTCCTGTCGCTCGTCGGCGCCGCCTTTTTGGGCAAGGAATTCATGCCCGCGACCGACAGCTCCATGCTCTACCTGAAGCTCTCCATGCCGGTCGGCACCAATGTCGATGAGACCGACCGCATCGTCAAGTACCTGGAAAGCCAGTCCCTGAAGGATCCCAACGTCATCACCACCTTCGTCCAGGTCGGCTCCAGCGCGGAGAACGCCCAGGACACGGCCAACGGCACCGGCGCCGCCGGCTCCTACGAGGCGATCATTTACGCCTACCTATTGCCAAGCAAGGAACGAAAGGAATCGGACAAGCAGATACTGGAGCGCTGGCGCAAATCGTTCCCGACCATTGAGAACAGCAAGATCACGGCCATCGACATCGCCGGAGCCTCGATGATGGGGTCTTCGACCAATCCCATCGAAATCAACTGCTTCGGCCGCGACATGGCCCGTCTCGAGCGCATCGCCGAGCGCATCCGCGAGCGCATCTCCACCATTGAAAACATCCGCGACGTCAAGCTATCCCTAGAAAAGAGCAAGCCCGAGTTGCAGCTGCACATCAAAAAAGAGGAGGCTTCCAAACTGGGGCTGACGACTTATGATATTTCCCACCAGGTCGAAGCTTACACCATCGGCACCGTCGTGTCGCGCATGTTCGTCGAAGGCGAGGATCGCGACATCCGCGTCCGCTTGAACGAAAATGACCGTGCCTCTTTATCCGACCTGCGAAAGCTTCCCATCCAGACGCCCATGGGCACCAAGGTCTACCTTTCAGAGGTGGCAGATATCAAAGAACTCTTCGGACCAGTGCGCATCGACCGCGAGAACATGGTGCGCAAGGTGTCGATCGGGGCCAACTTCGTCGGCAACAACCTGGGCGGCATCATCAACGAGATCAAGAGTAAAACCAAAGACATCACGTCGCACCTGCCTGAAGGCTACTTCACCGAGATCGCCGGCCAGTACCAGAACATGACCGAAACCTTCACCACCCTGGCCTTCGCTTTGCTGATCTCGCTGGTGCTGGTATTCGCCGTCATGGCCTCGCTCTACGAGAGCCTGAAGTTCCCGTTCATCAACATGTTCACCATCCCGCTGGGTTTCATCGGGGTGGTTTTCCTGCTGGCTGTCACCGGGGGCACCATCAACATGGGCTCGATCATGGGGCTGATCATCCTGGGCGGCATCGCCGTCAACAACGGTATAGTCATGGTCGATTATATCAACCAGCTTGTCGGCGAAGGGATGGACAAGCTCGAAGCCGTGGTCAAGGGGGCGGCGACGCGCTTGCGGCCGGTCCTGATCACCTCGCTGACCACCGTCGTCGGCATGATCCCCATGGCCTTGACCACCAAGCAGGGCGGCGAGATGAGTGCGCCCATGGCGACCGCCCTGATCGGCGGCCTGACCGCCACCACCTTCCTGACCCTGTTCTTCATCCCGGTGCTGTACACCTATTTCGCCAAGATCAAGGTCAGCGGAAAATAACTGATTTTTGTGTAGGGGCGGGGCTTGCCCCCGCCCCTTTTTTTTCAATAATTTTCTTTCGTTTTGGTCATTCGGTCATTGGAATTTGTGATTTGTTTTGGATTTGGTGCTTGTGATTTGAATTATTCTTTATGTGAGGGCGGTTCGCGAACCGCCCCTTGTATATTACTCTTTGTAAATATTTTAAGTATTAAAATATTTCCAAACGCCCCGATGT
Organism: Candidatus Aminicenantes bacterium; assembly: GCA_026393795.1. Taxonomy (NCBI): domain Bacteria; phylum Candidatus Aminicenantota; species Candidatus Aminicenantota bacterium. The sequence goes on from JAPKZL010000243.1 coordinate 2,139, forward strand.
TTTTAATGACCGTTCGCCCCTTGAGCTGAATGCTCGAACGTAGCAAGGTCCAATCGGGGCTTTGCCAACATGGAT
>JAPKZL010000244.1 GCA_026393795.1 Candidatus Aminicenantes bacterium
TGCTATGACTATCTCACCCTCTCGCGGCCCGACACCATCAGCGCCATCCATTCCTCGTACCTGGCCGCCGGCTGCGACATTCTCGAGACCAACACCTTCGGCGCCCAGGCCAGCGAGCTGGCCAAGTACGGGCTGCAGGAACGGACCTATGAACTGAACAAGAAGGCGGCGGAGCTGGCGGTCGCCGCCGCAGCGGCACACAGTACGCCAGGGCAACCCCGTTATGTAGCCGGATCCATGGGGCCGGGTTCGCGGCTGCCCAGTTTGCAGCAGACCGGCTTCGCCATACTCGAAGATTCCTACTATGCCCAGGGGCTGGGACTGTTCGACGGCGGCGTCGACCTCTTCCAGGTGGAAACCTGCCAGGACATGCTGCAGGCCAAGGCCGCCCTGCGCGCGTTGAGCAGGGTTTTTCGGGAGAGGCGGCAGCGCCGCCCGGTCAGCGTGCTGGTCACCCTGGAAAAAGACCGCATGCTGCTGGGAACCGACATCGCTACGGCGCTGGCCACGTTTATTCCTTACCCCCTTTTCGCCTTCGGCATAAATTGCGGCACCGGTCCGGCCGACATGCGGGACGCGGTCAGGAAACTGGCCGAGACATCCCCGTTTCCGCTGGCGGTGATGCCCAATGCCGGGCTGCCGAAATTCAAAGCCGGGGAGTACCTCTATGACCTGGAGCCGGCGCTCTTTGCGCGCCAGTTGGGCGCTTTCGTCACAGATGCCGGAGCGGCGCTGGTGGGCGGCTGCTGCGGCACGACGCCGCGCCACATCCGTGCCCTGGCGCGCCGGGTGGGCGGGCTCGCTCCGGCGCCGCGAAAAAGGATCCCCCACCGCGGCCAGGCGACCTCCCTGTTCGCGACCCAGGATTTCCGGGTACGACCCGCCCCGCTGATCATCGGCGAACAGACGAACGCCTCCGGCAGCCGCAAATTCAAGGCGGCCCTCCTGGCCGACGACCTGGATGCCATGCTGGCCGTGGCCCAGGAGCAGGTCCGCGAAGGGGCGCACCTGCTGGACCTGAACGTGGGCTATGCCGGCCGCAGCGAAGCCCGGGACATGGAGCGGATCGTAGCGCGGCTGAATGGGCAAAGCCGCCTGCCGCTGATGCTGGACAGCACCAGCTTGGAGGCGCTGGAGGCGGGGCTGAAACAATACGCGGGCCGGGCCGTGATCAATTCCATCAATTTGGAGGACGGGGGAGCCCGCGCCGAGGCGATTCTCGCCCTGGCCGCGGATTTCGGCGCCGCCGTGGTCTGCCTGGCCATCGATGAACAGGGGATGGCTCACACCAAGGCAAGGAAAGTCGCCGTGTTGCAGCGGCTCCACGACCTGGCCCTGGCCAGGGGCATCGCCGCCTGCGACCTCTTTCTGGACCCGCTGACTTTCACCCTCGCTTCCGGCGATCCCGGCCTGGCCGATGCCGGGAAGGAAACCCTGGCCGCCCTGCCCGTTCTCAAGCAACGGATGCCCGCCGCCCAGACCATGCTCGGCGTGAGCAATATTTCCTATGGCCTCCAGCCGGCGGCCAGGAAGATCGTCAACGCCGTGTTCCTCTATCATGCCGTCCAGCAGGGACTGGACGCCGCCATCTTTCACGCCGCCCGCATCCTACCCCTGAACCGTATCGACGCCGAGGAGATCCGCCTGGCCGAGGACCTCATCTTCAACCGTAGTGGCCAAGGTCAAGGCCGGGATCCGCTGCTGGTTTTATGCGACCATTTTCAGGACTTGGGAAAAAGCGGCAGTGCGGATAAAATCGTGATTTCAAGCCCCGAGGAACACCTGCGCGCCGCCATACTGAACGGCAACGCCGCCGGCATCGAGAAGGACCTCGAGGCCCTGGCAAAAAAAATGCCTGCCCTGGACATTGTCAACGCCCATCTGCTCAAAGGCATGGCCGAGGTGGGAGAATTGTTCGAACAAGGC
>JAPKZL010000245.1 GCA_026393795.1 Candidatus Aminicenantes bacterium
TCGGAGTTCGGCGTTTGGAGTTTGGAGCAAGAAAAAAAGAATTCGGAACAGGAAGAAGAGAAGAGTTTGGAGTCAAAGAAAAAGAAATTTGGATTAGATATAGGAATCACTTTTTTTCAGAGATTTTATAAGACCGTTAAGCATCATCGAAAGTTCTGCGCAATGGTTTCGTGATTTCTCTTTGGCTGGTAAATCAATGAACTTTAACCGTTGAGCAATCTCAGTACAGGCCACGCATTCGCGGACCGATCTTCTGGCTATTTTAGTAAACTGGGCAAATTCAGCTTTGGTTCCACCGGTTCCTTCGGCAATATTCAAACAGATAGAAACAGCGGCTCTGCGGAATTGGTCAACCAAAGAATATGTTTCAGACTTGGGAAAAGACTTTGTGATTTCATAAATAAAGCTAACGTAGTCAAGTGCTTTCTGGTAAACTCGCAAATTTTCAAAATCAAATTTAATTTCCATCATTGCCTTTTTAACCTTATCTTCATCTTATCTCCGTTCTTATTCTTAACTCCCAACTCCGAACTCCTTACTCCGAACGTTCTTAATCTTCACGCCTAACTCCGAACTCCCAACGCCGAACTGTCTTCATCTCTCCCTTCCTCATGGCTCTATTTTCAACTCTTTTAATTTGGCATAAAGGGTGACGCGTTCGATTTTGAGCACTTTGGCCGTCCGGGATTTGTTGCCGCCGGTTTTAAGCAACGCTTTCCGGATCACTTCTTTTTCTATCTCCGCCGCAACCTGGTTGGTCATTTCCTTGAGGGAAAGCGAGCCATCCAGGACCGAATTCACCCGTTCTTCATCCCTGGTCGCCGTATCAGAACCGCGGCTTTGCCCCGAATCTGTCTGCTCCAGCAAGATGTCGGCCGGGGTGATCTGAGCGGATGCGGCCACCAGGGCGGCCCTGCGGATGGTGTTCTTCAATTCGCGGACATTGCCCGGCCATGGATGTTGGAATAAGAGGCGCATGGCGGCGCTGGAAATCCTGCGGATATTTTTATGCAATTCCTGATTTGATTTTTCTAAAAAATAATTTGCAAAAAAAGCAACATCGCCCTCACGTTCACCCAGTTTGGGGATTTCGATAAGAAACTCATTCAAGCGATAATAGAGATCGTCCCTGAATTTACCTTGCTTCATAGCATCGAACAGATTGACCTTGGATGCCGCGATCAAGCGCGCATTGATTTTGATATCCTTGTTGCCTCCCAAGTGCTGCAACTTTCTTTCTTGCAGCACCCTTAACAGTTTGGCCTGCATGGCTTCGGAAAGATTGGCAATTTCGTCCAAAAACAAGGTCCCCTCGTTGGCCAGTTCGAATTTACCCTCTTTTTTTCTGTCCGCTCCGGTAAAAGCCCCTTTTTCATGGCCGAACAGTTCGGCTTCGATCAGGGTCTCAGGTATGGCGCTGCAGTCTATGGGAATGAAGGCGTTGTCCTTGCGCAAGGATTTTTGGTGGATCAAATTCGCGACGACCTCTTTGCCGGTGCCGCTTGCTCCCTGAATGATGACCGTAAAATCGGTGGGGGCCACGATATCCACTTGGGTCAGTACTTTTTTTATCTGCGGGCTGTCGCCCATTACCTTTTCAACGGGAAGTTTTTCCCCCAGTCGTTTTTTTAAAATGTCTATTTCAGCGCGCAATTGCCGGACGGTGAATGCCTTGCTGATGGTGAGCAGCAATTCGTCATCGTCAAAAGGTTTGGTAACATAGTCATAGGCTCCCAATTTTATCGCCCTGATGGCGTCCTTGACATCCATATAAGCGGTGATGACAATGATATCCAGGTCAGGATCCGACCCTTTTATTTTCTGCAAAACATTCATGCCGTCGATATCGGGCAGGCGCAGGTCCAATAAAACCAGGTCGGGGCAAGCGCCCTGGATTTTCTCCAGCGCTTCTCGGCCGGTTGCGGCCGTCATTACTTCAAAACCGTTTTCCTGCAATAGGACGGAAAGATTTGAACAAAAATCCAGGTCATCGTCGGTGACAAGGATTTTATTCATTATCATTCACCTCGTTTCTCCCTGGCAGGCGTTCCCCTTATATTGCGTATCGCTGCTGTCTAAAATAACACAAAATCAAAATAGAAGTCAAATGAGTAAAGGCTTTCCGGGCAAGAAAAAGCGGTTTGCAGGATCAGGTTGCTGCTGGAATTGACGGTTTTTTGCTATATGATATACTTTTAGCATGTTTCCTAAAATCAAAAAAGAGCTCGAAAAATTAAATATTGGCATTGTCTATGTGTTTGGTTCCAGAGCTCAAGGCCTGGCAAAAAAAGACAGTGACACAGACATCGGTATTGTTTTTAGCGAACCTGTTGAAAACGCCAGCCTGCTTCCGATTTACGAGAAACTATATTCATTATTTTTGACCGCTCTGCGGAAACAGAAAGCGGAAATCGACATCGTATTTCTGCAATCCGCGTCTTTGGCGCTGCAATTTAACGCTATTAAATACGGCAGGGTGGAATATGAGATTTCCGCAAAATTCAGGGCGGCTTACGAAGAAAAAATCATGCTGTTTCACGGTGATTTTGAACCTGTGGCAAAAGAATTCGACGAAATGATTTTGGCGAGGATTTGATGAATAAAATTCCCTTAAGCAAAAATACGATACTGGGAAAAATAGATGAAATTCAAAGAGATTTGCTCAAACTCAATAATATGAAAGCATTGCCCCTTGCAGAATTCAAGTCGGGTGAAAATTTTGCGATTGCCGAACATTATTTAAGAAGGGCGCTGGAAGCCTTATTCGAAACGGGTGCGCATATTTTATCCCGGATCCCCGGCCAACGCGCGTCGGGTTACAAAGAAATAGCGTTGCTACTGGGAGAAACAGGGATAATGCCGGAGAATTTCGCGAAAGAAACTTTGGTAAAGATGGCCGGATACAGGAATAGATTGGTGCATTTTTATTCAGAAATAAACAAAGATGAAATGTATGAAATAATTCAGAATAAACTCGACGATTTTAATGTTTTTAACGAACACCTAAAGATTCTTTTATCCTCTCTTGATAAATTTAATTTGACAATAGAATAGCCGATATAACAGCGCTTCCGGGCCGGTTGCGTACGACAAGAATCTTATTCATTATGATTTACCTCGTTTCGCCTGGGCCGGCATTTTATTGATCCGACGGATAATATCCTCTTCATTGTATGGTTTGTCTAAAAAATAATAAGCACCCAGTTTATTGGCTTTGCTTCTGGCTTCTTCGCTGCCGAAGGCGGTCGTTATGATTACTGCCGGCGCAGGAGACATCTTCCTGATGACGGTTAAAAGCGTCATGCCATCGCCATCGGGCAACCTGAGATCCAATAAAACAAGGTCCGGAAGTTTTCTTTTCAGGCGTTTATGCGCTTCTCTCTTGCTATGGGCAAACTCGATTTGAAAGCCGCGAGAGCTTAAGGAATCGCCCAACATAGAGCATAATTCCTTCTCGTCGTCGACGAGCAAAATGCTTGAAATTTGTTTCTTTTTGGCAGCGGTTCTTTTTGTTGATTTTCGCTTTTCGCTCTTTCCGAAACCGGCTTTTTCATAGAGCTTAAAAAAGGGTAGCAGTTCCTCAAGTTCCTCAGGCTTTCGCCAGCCGGATAAATTTGCCTGCCTGACAACCGCTTCGCCCGCTTTTATCTTTCCGGTTTTGATCCAGTGCTTGATGTGGGCGTCCGGGATCTGGAGATAAACACTGGTGCCGATTCTTAAATCCCATTTTTTAACCATGGTCGGGTTCCCGGTCAGGATTCTCCTTCCCTATTTTCCTTGCGAACCGGCGGCTTCGGTTCAGAGGGCAAAGAAACAGAAAAAACAGATCCCTTTCTCCAAGCGCTTTCCACTTCGATCAGGCCACCATGACTGGCAACAATATTTTGGCATGTCGACAATCCCAAACCCGAGCCCCCTTTTTTGGTGCTGAAGAAGGGGTCAAACACCTTGATCAGATTCTTGGCTGGGATGCCGCTGCCGTTATCCTGGATTTTTATGATGAATTTTTTCTTTTCCCTCTTGGTGCTGATGGACAGCTTGCCGTCTTTGCGCATGGCTTCAATGGCGTTGGCGATCAGGTTCAGGAAAACGCGGCCGAGTTGTTCCTTGTCGAAGGGCAAAATGGAAGGACGCGTGGCCAGGTTGAGCATCACTTTAATTTTTTGCGTTTTGAGCCGGACTTTATGAACGTTCAAGATATCCTTGATGAGCAGATGGATATCCCAAGGTCGGAGATTCAGCTTTATCGGGCGGGCGCAGTTCAGGAGTTCGGCAATTAAATAGTCGATGCGGTTCGTATTTCTTTCCATGATATTGATGAAGTTGACGATCTCCGGCGTCGTCTTTTCATCTTTTTTGAGCTGGCGGATCGACAAAATAATGTTGGTCAGGGGTTTTCTGATTTCATGGGCGATGCCGGCGGCGATGCGGCCGGTAAAAGCGAGTTTCTCCGAACGCACCAGGGCGTCTTTTTTCGCCTTCAATTCCCGGTAAGAAGCCCCGAGCTCCTCCCGGGAGCGGGTCAAGCGTTCGATCAACTCCTCAACGGATGAACTTTGCTGATCCAAAAGCATTTTTTGGCCATGGATCGTTTTCTCGAATTTCCTGAATTTCTCCAGCCAGTGCTTGGACTCGCTGATGTCGCGATAAAGCACCTGGAACTGTTTTTCGCCGTTCCAAAGGATGGCCTTGCGGAAGACTTGCAGATCACGGACTTCGCCGTTCTTTCTGACAATGCTGATTTCATATTCGCCGGGACCGAACTTGCCGCTCTCCCGGATTTTTCTCCTTTTTTTGTATTCGCCATAGCTCTTGGGGATGTAGCGCTTCCTGAGGGGTATTTGGTTTAATTCGGCAATACTTTCGTAGCCATAAAAATCCAAAAGCACCCGGTTGGCATAAATGGTTTCGCCTGCGGCGGTCACGATGCGCACCCCCAATGGCGATTCATCGAGCGAGCGGCGGAAATTTTCTTCCGTCCGGCGCAGCGCCTCGAGTGCAGCCTCCCTTTGGGATTCCGCCTGCTTGCGCTCGCTGATGTCATTGTAGACAGCGATTATTTCACCAGTGGGCAATTTAAAAACCCAGCTCTCTCGCCAACTTCCGGGATCCCGCTCATCTTTGTAGATGTTTTCGGGGAAATACTCCGATTTTCCGGTTTGCCACACTCTCTGGAATACCGCAAAGACTCCAAACGCTTCCACCCCGGGAAATACCTCGGAAACACGCTTGCCGAGGATGTCCTTCCTGCTGACTTTCTCTATCTCCTCCATAGCGGGATTGCAATCCCTGAATATGAAATCCCCGCCGTTTTCGATGGCCTCATATATAACCACTCCGCTGTTCATATGATTGAAGAGCTCCCGAAACCGCTCCTCGCTCTCTCTGAACCGCCGGTCGAGCGAGTGCCGGTAAAGCGCCATCTCGAGTGTCATCGCCAGTTCCCGATCATTCACCGGCTTGACCAGGTAACCGTAGGGCGCGGTGGCCTTGGCCTGCTGGAACAGGAGGTCATGCGCGTAGCCGGTCAGGTAAACGATGGGAATATCCGTGCTGGACTTGATGCGCCCGGCGGCGCTGATGCCGTCCAGCGCCCCGGCCAGCTTGATGTCCATCAAAACCAGGTCGGGCGGCTGTGCCTTGATGGCCGCGATCGCCGCTTCGCCTGAGTTCACCGGCCCGTGCACCGTGTAGCCCAGGCCGGTCAGCGTGTTTTGCAGTTGCGCGGCAATGATCCCTTCATCTTCGACGATCAGGATCGTTTCATTGGCCATGCCATCACCCCTTCTCCCTTTGGCGGGAAGCGAACACCAGCCGAAAGCTCGTTCCCTGGCTGCGATCCAATTCGATCCGGCCCTTCAGCTGGTATTCTCCCAGCATCCTGACCAGCCGCAGTCCCAGTGTTTTCGTCTTCGCCCAGTCCAGGTCAACGGGCAAGCCCACGCCGTTGTCGGCCACGGTCAGCGTATAGACGCCGTTGTCCCCGGCGTTGCCGTCCCATGCGGCCGTGATGGTGATTGCACACGTTTTCTCTCCGGCACGGGGCTGGCCGCCGGGGAAGGCATATTTGAAGGCGTTGGTGAGCAGTTCGTTCAAGATCAGCCCGCAGGGGATGGCGCAATCCAGCCCCATCTCCACCCCCGTTGCCGACACGTCGATGCGGACGTCGCGGCCCAGGGCCAGCGCCGCGCGCAACTTGGCGATCAGCGCCTCGAGAAAGTCTTGAAGTTCAATCCGGGCCAGGCTCTCGCTGCCGTAGAGCGTCTCGTGGACGAGCGCCATGGAGCGGATGCGTCCTTCCAGTTCAATGAACTGCGCCACGGCAGCGGGGTCGGTCACCATTTCGCGCTGCAATTGCAGCAGCCCGATGATGGCGGCCAGGTTGTTCTTGACGCGGTGGTGAACTTCCTTTAATAACACTTCCTTTCCCGCCAGCGCGGCATGCAGTGCCTCGAGCGCAGCCTCCCTTTGGGATTCCGCCTGCTTGCGCTCGGTGATGTCACCATAGGTGATGGCGACACCATAGCCCTCCAGCGGTATGGGCGCGGCGGTCACACTGATCCAGGTGATTTCGCCTTTGTCCTTTACAATGCACATATCAATGTTCTCAATCAGACGGTTTTCTCGCAATGCCCTGGTACTGGCATACTCAGCGGCGGGCATGGGTGTGCCGTCCTTCCGAATAATCTGCCATTCCTTGCTGTCGATTCTCCTTTGAGCGTGTGCCTCGCGAGTGATGCCCAGCAGCTCTTCTGCTTGGCGATTCCCTTCTATGATCTTGCCCGATTTGTCTGAAATAGAGATGCCGAGTGGAAATGACTCAAACAAGACCCGGTATTTTTCATGGCTGACTTGCAGGGCCGCTTCCGCTCTTTTATATTTATCAATATTCTGAAATGTCCCGGCAAGTTTTACTACTTTACCGCCGCTGTAAACGGCTCTTCCAATCGATTGCACCCAAATTTTGT
>JAPKZL010000246.1 GCA_026393795.1 Candidatus Aminicenantes bacterium
TGGCCTCGCGGTCGCCTTTGCGGCCGTCCGCATCGAGGAGCAGGCGGCGGCTGAAATCGGCCATGTCGGCCAGGACGTTTTCCAGGTCGGTGAACGAGTACAGGGTGCTTTTGCCGAGAATGGTGTTGGGGCCGTGCTTGAACTCGGCCGCGTCGTACCCCTCGGCGTGGTTGAGCACCACCTCGCGGATCTTGAGCGCCCCTTCGCGGGCCAATCCGATCAGCGATGTCCCCAGGATGTGGATGGAGGGTTTCAGGAAGAACTTGAGCATGACTTCGGTGACATCCTCATCGCAGGCCTGCAGCGTGAAAGCGCTGAGGTGCTTGATCTTCTCCAGCTTCTGCTGCGGCAGCAGGGTTTCCTTCTTCATGCTGGCCGCGAGCAGGTAGAACAGCGCCAGCTGGGCGCTGAACGATTTGGTGGCGGCGACGGCGATCTCCGGGCCGCACAGGAGCGGCAGGAAGAATTCGGCCTTCTCCTGGGGAATGGTGGAATTTTCGTTGTTGACCACGGCGATGATGCGGACCGCTTTGGCGAATTGATCGCGCACCTGGTTCAGGATGTCGACCAGGTCCTTGGTTTCCCCCGACTGGGTGATGGCCACCAGCACGTCCCCGGGCCGCAGGCTGTTCATGTACACGGAGCGGAAGAGATCGGGGTTGCAGGGAACGATGCCCAGGCGGGTCAGCTGGTTGAAGAAGTAACCCGCCGTCAGCGCGGCGTGGTAGGAGGTGCCGGAGCCGATGAAAAACACCCGGCCGCCGCTGGCGAAGCTCTGCTGGAAAATGGCCACCGCCTTCTCCTTGAAGCGGATCACCTTGCGCTTTTTTTTCCAGATGATGATCAGGTCCAGGGTGAAGAGGGCCGGGTAATATTCCTCGCCGAATTCCCGCAGCTCGCGCAGGAGCTGGGCTTCGTCGGAGGAGAAAAACTCAGGTGTAACGGCCGGCTGGCCTTGCAGGCGCAGCGCGTCGATTTCCTTTACCAGTTCGTTAAAGTGCGGGCTGGCGACGATCTTCAGGAACGCTCCCTTCAGCCGGGTTGGATCGAATATGGTGTAGAGCTTGAGCAGTTCGAAGACGATATCCTTGCAGTCTCGGGCATGTTTTTCAAACAACGAGAAGTACGGTTCCTCCCAGTCCTGGGAGAAATAGTATTTCTGCATTATTTCCAAATTGGCCGCCGTGGAAGCGATCTCCTGCTCCATGAAAAAATGATACTTGGACTGCAAGGCGATGTCGGCGATGTTCAGTTTCGACCGCTTCAGCCCGGGCATGCTGCGGCTGCCGTCGGCGAGCGAAAAAACGAAGTAGTCGCCGGCGGTAAAATAGATCCCCTGCCCTTCGACCAGGGGGATCAGGAAACGGGTCTTGACCAGGACCGACGTCAGGTCGGAGGAAACGACGATGAAATCGCCCTCCTCGTCCGCCCCTTTGCCGGCATAAAGCGACGATCCGGCCTTGACGGCGAAGATGCCCTCGATGTCCGGGGCCGACAGGCAGGCCGCGTACGATCCGACTGCCTTGCGGTTGGCGTGGAGAATGGCCTGCAGCAGGTCGTCGATCCGGGTCTTGGCGTCGGCTTTTTTTCGCAGGAGCTGCTGCTCGCGGTAAAAGTGCTCGACCAGGTGCACCAGCATCTCGCCGTCGTTGTCCGAGGCGATGCGGTGGCGGGCGTCGATTAAGAACTCCTTCAGGCTGTCGGTGTTGGAAATGTTGCCGTTGTGGGCGCCCAGCAGGTGGGTCCGGCAGTTGACCTCGTGCGGCTGGGCGTTTTCATCGGTCACCGAGCCGTAGGTGGCCCAGCGCACCTGGCCGATGAACTTGCGGCCGCTCGCTTTTTCCAGGTCCAGTTCATGGATGACCTTGGTGGGCGACCCCACTTTCTTTTTCAGGCTGATGCTCCCGTCGTCCTTGAAAAACGCGGCCCCGGTGGAGTCGTAACCGCGGTATTCGAGCTTCTTGAGCAAAAACGAGCCGACCTG
>JAPKZL010000247.1 GCA_026393795.1 Candidatus Aminicenantes bacterium
GCGCAAGCCGCCCATCTCGGAAACCTTGAGCCCGCGGTAATCAAAGAGGTAGACGCCGTTGCAATTGAAAATATCGGCCAGTCCCTCCACGGTTTTTTTCTTTTTTTCGAGTATCTGTGAACTTGCCATGACGTTCTCCTTGGCCTAGCCTTCCAATTCCTGGATGTTGATCTTGATCGACGGGCTCATGGTGGAAGAGATGTACACGCTCTTGACGTATTTCCCCTTCAGGGTGGCCGGCCGCACTTTCAGTATGGCGCCGATGAACGCCTTGGAATTCTCGACGATCTTTTCGCTGTCGAAGGAAAGCTTGGCGATGCTGGAATTGATGATGCCGCTCTTGTCGACGCGGAACTCCACCCGCCCTTTCTTGATGTCGGACACGGCTTCCTTGACGTTGAAGGTCACGGTCCCCGCCTTCGGGCTGGGCATCAATCCCTTGGTGCCGAGCGACTTGCCCAGCTTGCCGACGCTCTTCATCATGTCGGGAGTGGAGATGACCACGTCGTAGTCAAACCAGTTTTCCTTCTGGATTTTCTCGACGATTTCCTCGCCGCCGACGAAATCGGCCCCGGCCTCGCTGGCTTCCTTCTGCTTTTCGCCGCTGGCGATGACCAGCACGCGCTTGACCTTGCCGGTACCGAAAGGCAGGACAACGGTCCCGCGCACCATCTGCTCGGGATACTTGGGGTCGACCGACAGGCGGATCGAGGCGTCCACCGATTCATCGAATTTGGAAGCCTTGATTTCCTTCAGCAAGGCCACCGCGTCCTTCAGCACGTATTCGCGCGCTTCGACCTTTTCCTTGGCCTTGAGGTATGCTTTTCCGCGTTTAGACATTTTTGACCTCCAGACCCAGGCTGCGGGCCGAACCTTCAATGATCTTGATGGCCTGCTGCAGGTCGGTGGTATTGAGGTCCTCCAGCTTGGCCTTGGCGATCTCCTCCACCTGCTTGTGCGTCACCTTGCCCACCTTGTTCTTATTGGGTTCGCCGGAGCCCTTCATGATGCCGGCGGCTTTCTTGAGCAAGTAGGAGGCCGGCGGCGTCTTCATCTTCAGGGTGAAGGTCTTATCGGCGTGGACCATGATGTCCACCGGGATGATCATGTCCTCCTCCATCTTGGCCGTCAGCTTGTTGAACTGGGTGACGAACTCCATGATGTTCAAACCATGCTGGCTCAGCGCCGGGCCGACCGGAGGGGCGGGGGTCGCCTTCCCGGCCGGAAGCTGCAACCTGAATATTTTGACGATTGCTTTGACTTTTGGACTTGCCATGGGCATTTTCTCCTAAATTTTTTCAACCTGCAAATAATCCAAATCGACTGGGGTCGCCCGGCCAAAAATGGTCACGATCACCTTCAACATGTTTTTTTCTTCGTTGACCGCATCCACGATGCCGTTGAAGTTGATGAACGGGCCGTCGATGATCTTCACCGCTTCGCCGATATCGAAATGATACCTGGGTTTGGGGGTTTCCTGGGTAGTTTCAATGTGCTTTAAGATAGTGGCCACTTCCTTGGCCGAGAGCGGCTTGGGCTTTTTGCCCGCCCCGACAAAACCGGTGACTTTCGGCGTATTGCGCACGAAATACCAGTTCTTGTCGTTCATTTCCATGTTCACCAGGATGTAGCCGGGGAAAGAGCGTTTCTCACTGACCACTTTCTTGCCGCTCTTGATCTCGACGACGTTTTCCTTGGGGATGACGATTTCGCCGATCTGGCTCTGC
>JAPKZL010000248.1 GCA_026393795.1 Candidatus Aminicenantes bacterium
CCGTGATGATCTCTTTAGCGATGCTCAAGCCCAAACCGACCCCGCCTTCCGCTTTCTGCCCGGGAACCCGGAAAAATTTCTCGAAGACCCTTTTTTGATGTTTTTTCGGAATGCCGCAGCCATTATCCGAAACTGAAAACACAACCTTTTCTCCATCCACTTTTGCCGACAGACGCACCACGCTGCCGACGGGGGAATACGTGATGGCGTTGGAAAGGAGATTGGCGAATACATAGGAAATCCGCGAACGGTCGGCGCACACATCGGGCAGATCGGCGGGCAGATCTATTTCCAGACGCATGCCCCTGTCCTGGGCTTGGCGGAAAAACGGGTTGCTCGCTTCCTCCACCAATTCATACGGTGAAACAGCCGTCATACTCAACCTGACGGTGCCGGATTCCAGACGCCTGATATCCAGGAGATCCTCGATAATCCTGTTCAACCTTTCGCTTTCATCCCGTGCGGAAACCAACAGATCGGCCTGCTTGTCGTTCAAATCCCCGACGTTTTCCTCCAACAGGAGATGCAGCGCCATGCGGATCGCCGTCAGAGGGGTTTTTATCTGGTGGGAGATCGTTGAAAACAGGTCCTTTTTTATTTCATCGTTCTGCATCAGCAAGGTCACGTCCTCCAGGATGATGATCGAACCGTTGAACTCCTTCTCATCATCGAAAATGGGAATCAGCCGCGGTTTAAAAAACCGTTCCTGGTTATCGCTGAATTGCTGGATTATTTCATGTTTTATTTCAGCGCCGGGTTGAGCCGGATTTTTCATGCTGCTGCGCTGGATTTCTGCCAGCCAGGGAAAAGGCGCCTGTTCGATCGATGTATTGGGAACCAGACCGAAATTTGTGCGCGCCGCCGTTGTGGCGATTTCGATTATTCCTTCCGCATCGACAATGGCGATGATCGCCGGCAGGTTTTTGAACGCCTCTTGCGTGGAGCGCTGTATCCTCAGAAGCTTCATCTGATCGGAGCGACGAAAAAGCCTCAAGCTGGCTACCATGTCATTGAAGGCCTCGGATAGCTGACCGATCTCATCGCGGGTGTCCACTTTGATCACCAGGTTCAAATTCCCCTTGCGGATTTCCTTGGTGGAAGCGATAAAGTGCTGGATGGGTTTCAGGATCCAGCGGTTGCTGAAGAGCATGAAAAACAATATGATCAGGGCTGAAAGGCCCAGGAAAAAGTACATGTCGCGGCGGGCCTCGGCTGCCTTGCGTCTGGCCCGGTTGCTGGCCTCATTCATGTTCTCCTGGTTCATCTGCAGGATTGATTCTGCCTTGGATTTTATTTGCTTGAAGAGGGGAAAGAGATTTTCCGAATAAATTTTCCGTAGGGCCTCCGGCTGGGAGGTCATAAACTTCTTGAGACCTGCGCCATAGAGATTGAACAAGGATTTCAATTCAAAGGCTTGAGCGGATTCTTCGGGCAGGGTCAGGTTGTGCAGTTCAATTTCCAGAGCTGCCTTGAAGTGCTCGCGGTTGGCTTCAATTTGCTCGACTCCTTCTTTTACGAAATCCGCAAGTATGAACAGCAATCCGCTGTCCATTCTTTCCAAGGCATCCTTCATCTGCTGGCAGGCGATGACGCTGTGGTAGTTCTCCTTCAGTATCACGTCGATGGACCTGCCAAGCTGGTTGAAGCGTTGAATGCTTTGCCAGGATATCAGGACCGCGATCACCAACAACATGGCGAATACCGCAGAAATCTTTTGCCGCAAAGTAAAATTCATTTTCGACTCCAAGAAATTACATGCAAGTATCTTGCCAAGACCTGAAACGCTTCAGGGAGGGTTTCTCAAATATTTTTATATGCTCTAAATTGAATTCTGCAATCAAGGTTCATTTTAAGATTGCAATTTGCAAGGCCGAACGGGGCGGGATACCAGGGATCAGATGTTGTATTTTTTCCTTTTGCGCCAAAGGGTCGCCTGGTCAATGCCCAAGGTTTCCGCCGCCTGCTGCAGGGAGGACGTCGCCGCCAGGATCCGGCGGATATGGACTTCCTCGATGCGGTCCAGGGGAACAGCGTCTCCCAGGCGCGGGAGTTCCTCGCTCGCGCAGATCTTGTCCGGAAGGCATTCCCTGCCGACGATCTCCGTCTTGCAGAAGATGGTGATGCGCTCGATGGTATTGCGCAGTTCGCGCAGGTTCCCCGGCCAGGAGTATTTGCTGAGAGCCGCCAACGCTTCCTCGCCAAATCCCTTGAATGCCCGGTGGCTGTTGCGGCCGAAAAAAAGGAGCATGTTGCGGGCGATGGCCTCGATGTCCTCCCTTCTTTCGCGCAGGGGGGGGACCTCGATCTCCACCACGTTCAGGCGGTAGAACAGGTCTTCCCTGAACCTGCCCTCGGCCACGGCCCTGCCCAGGTCGATGTTGGAGGCGGCGATCAGCCG
>JAPKZL010000249.1 GCA_026393795.1 Candidatus Aminicenantes bacterium
CGTCAAGTTCGTCCTGATCGACGGCAGTTTCCACGCCGTGGACTCCAGCGAGCAGGCTTTCAAGACCTGCGCCCAATTGGCCATCAAGGAAGCCATCGCCAAGGCTTCGCCGCACGTTCTGGAACCGATCATGAAGATCGAGGTGAACACGCCCGACGAATACATGGGCGAGATCATCGGCGACATCAACCGCCGCCGCGGCCGGATCGACAGCATGCGCCGTTTCCGCAAGGGTTCGCAGAAGATCAACGGCAGCATACCGCTGATGGAGATGTTCGGCTACGCGTCGGTGTTGCGCACCGTGTCCAGCGGCCGGGCCAGCCACTCAATTGAATTTTTGCACTACTCACCTTTACCCAAATCGATCGAGGAAAAACTGCTCGCCGACCTGCGCGAGAAAAAAGCCGAGAAAAAATAACCTTTCCGCGCGGGTGCTTCGTCAGGCCATCGGAATTCTCGGCACCGGTTTTCCCCCCATACCGCTGCCTGCGGTTTAGGGCAGGCGGACGACCTGGGCCTTGACGGTGGTCGGCTTGCCCGACCGCTCCAGCAGCAGAACGCGCCGCGCGCCGGGTTTGCCGCGCAGGGCGTTGATTACCATTCCCATGGTCGCGCCGGCAACATCCAGGCCGTCCACCCGCAAAAGCCTGTCGCCGGCCTGAACGCCGGGAACAACCGGCCGGCCGTCGCGTTGCACAATGCCGGCCACGCTAAATGAACCGTCGTTCTCGGGGCGCAGGGTCAAACCGACGATGTCCAGATCGCGAAGCGCCGGCACCGGTCCCGGCTGCCACCAGGTCATCTGCCCCGGGAAATCGACTTCCAGGCGGAAGCGGGCGATAAACTCGGCGCCGAGGAAGCCAACGACCGGCCCGGCCGACTTCTGCGAATACCAATCGAACAATCTCTGGTCCAGACCTAAGACGGCAAGCTCCCGGGCGACGGGCAAAGAGCCGATGGCCAAAGCGGGCAGGCAAAGCAGCGCGCCCTGCGTTTCAAAGGGGAAGCCGAAAAAGTTGGTCGAACCGGCGGCGCCGACGGCATGGGGCCAATCGGCGTGGCGGGCCAGCCAAGCCGCGCTCAGCTTGTCGCTCAACCAGGTGCCGGCCGAGCCGTTGTCAATGCCCAGCGCCACTTTCTCTCCGTCCAATGTCGCCTCGACCATGAACAGGCCGGTCTCGGGATTGACGCGACAAGGAACGGCCGTTCCGACCGGAGCGAGCACCCCGGCCAAGGCCACGGTCAGTCGGTGCGCCGGGTAGTCGAAGACGACGTGCAGCCGGCGCAGGCAGCGCGCCGGCAGGACGCATTCGGCTTCCACTCCCGGGATGGCGAAGCGGCCGCGGCGCACCGAGAGGTTCATCCCTTCGACGGCGAGCGGAATGCCTCCCAGGCTCATGGCCGGGACGGGGGTCGTCGTTGCCAGGGTTTGCCCCGCGTTTGCTGGCATGGCCGCCGGGCCGATGCCCAGTTCGCGGGCCAGCGCCTCGGCCGCGACCACCGCCATGCCGCCGCTGTCCACCCAGGCCCGCGCCGGGCGCGGCGACCCGTCGGTGCGCGTGAAGACCACTTCCACGGTCATGCGGCAGTGGTCGAGGGCGATCGGCACGGTCGCCGAGCGCGGTCCCGCCTCCGGGTCGGCCGCGACTGCCAGCGCAACAGTTAAAACCATGATGCTAGCGGCTAATTTTTTTATCATCGGGGCTCCTGCTTTCCCGGGTCTTCACGACTGGCATTGCGCAAAATGACCGTCCGGCTGAAATGGATACTGGGCCCCGTTTCAACTTCCAGGCCGGACTGTCTCATGATGGCGATCGATTTCTGGAAATCATCCCGGCCAACGTGAAAAGTCGGTTCTGCCAGAAGCGCCCGGCCGTCTGGCTTGAGCAGCGAGTAAATCTCGCCCAGGAATTTCGCCTGATCGGGCACCTCGTGAAGCATGTAGAAGACCAGGATGAAATCGAATGTTTCGGCCAGGCCGATCGCGTCGACCCGGCACAAATGGAAGGTCACCCTATCGCCCAGGCCGGCATCAACCATTTTCTTCCTTGCCTTTTCGAGCATCCCCTGCTGCAGGTCGACCGCGACCACTTTTCCCGATTTGCCAACCAGCCTGGCCATCTCCACGGTGAAAAACCCCGGGCCGCAGCCCAGGTCGAGAACGGCCATTCCCGCCTTGACATGCGGCCGCAATATTCTTTTCGGATTATGCGCCAACTTGCGCAGACTGAAATCCAACACCCCGGCGTGCTCGACCGGGCATACGCGATGTTTTTTGTCTGGTTCCATGTTCCTCGTATTTTCGACAATAATCGAAAGATAATCAATAGGCGGCGGCTGGCCGGTGGCCGTGCGCATTTATTTCCGCGCCGAGACCTTGATACTGGCGATCAGGCCGAACGCCGTTTTGATCTCCTCGCGCGACAGCGTCTTTGCTTCTTCCGGGAAATCGGCCCAGAGATCGACCGGGACTAAGGTCTCGGCCACGATCTCCACCTTGGTGAAGCCGGCCTTGGCGATGGCGTCCAGGTAATCCCGGCGCTGCAGGGCGCCGCCGATGCAGCCGGTGTAGGCCGCCACCGAATCCTTGACCTTGGCCGGCAGCTCGCCGTCGAGCACGATGTCGGAGACCATCATGCGGCCGCCCGCTTTCAAAACCCGGTAAATTTCGCGGAACACCTTATCCTTGTCCAGGGAGAGGTTGATGACGCAGTTGGAGATGGCGATGTCGACCAAACCATCCTCCAGCGGCAAGCTCTCGATCTCGCCCTGGCGGAACTCGACGTTTTTCAGGCCGCTCTTGGCGGCGTTCTCACGCGCCAGGCGGATCATCTCGGGCGTCATGTCGACGCCGATCACTCGGCCTTCGGGGCCGACGCGGCGGGCGGCCAGGAAGCAGTCGATGCCGCCCCCAGAGCCCAGGTCGAGCACCGTCTCGCCGGGGCGCAGCGAGGCCAAAGCGACCGGATTGCCGCAGCCGAGGCCGAGGTTCGCCCCCTCAGGGATCGAGGCCAGCTCGGCCACCGAGTAGCCGACGCCCGTACTCAGATCCTCGGCCGACGGGGCCGAGCTGCAGCCGCAAGTTTTTGCGGAGCCGCAGCAAGAGCTTGACGATGCCGCGATCGTGCCGTACTTCTTCTTGACTTCCTGCTTGATATTTTTTTTCATTTGGAAACCTCCTTTTTGTTTCCTTTTTTAAAACCTGCTTACGCTTTGCCGGCTACCAAATGCTAGTCCGAACCAAACCGGCCAGCATCGGCCCCAGTTTTTCCTTGACTATGCCGCCCAGCTCGTTGGCCTTGATCAGGGTCAAGCAGCAGAACGCCCCGTCCTTTTCCCAGACAACCAGGGCGAGCTTGTCGCCGGCTTTGATGCCCGCCTTGTCGCGGATCTCCTTGGGCAGGATCATCTGGCCGCGCTCGTCCACGCTCAGCAGCGCCGTCACCTGGCAGCAGCTGCCGCCGCCCGCACCTTCCTTTTTCTTCGTCATGGCCGTTCCTCCATTTCAGTTTTTACTGATTTTACTGATTTCGCTGATTATAATAATATCGAAAATCCGTTTTGTCAACAAAAAAATGTGGGATAAAATATCAGTGATTTGAAGTTCTTCCCGAATGGCCGGGGCGCGAAGAGGCCCTACCCCCCGTTTCCCGTCAGGATGCGCGCCGGGGGGCTATTTCGGTCATGAGCAGGGTGAAAAGCAGCCCCAGGCCGAACAGGACGGCGATGACGGCCAGGTTGAAGAACAGCGCCAGCAGGATGCCGCTGACCTGGCCGCTCAGCATCAGGATGCCGTTGGACGTGGCTTCGGGCACCGGGTGGGTCTTTTCGACGGCATAGGTCAGGCCGATCGGCAGCGCCGCCACCAGGAAGAATCCAAAGGCGAAGCCGGCGATACCCAGCGGCACGATCGAGGGCAGGAAGCCAAGCAGCAGCGTCAGGGGGACCGCCGCGGCCATGGTCAGCACCAGGAACAATTTCCTCTTGTGATAGCGGTCCGAAAGCGCGGAGAGGATCACGGCGCCGAAGATGCCGCCCAGGATCATCAGCCCGCCGACGATCCCCGGCGCCAGCGACGGGGCGATGTCCAGCGGCCGGTTGAAAATGGCATCGATTTTCGAGGATATGGCGTTGAACGCCCCCAGGCCGATGAAGAAGGCGCACAAAAGGTAGAGGAAATCCTTGTTCCTGAAGAGCGCCCGGATACCCACGCGGATGGATACCTTTTTCTCGGCCGCGATGGGATTGGGCGGCGTTTTCGGCTTGTCCTTGACGAAGATCAGGTACAGGACCATGCTGGCCAGGGAGAATATCCCGTAGAGAACGAGGAGGAGCGAGATACCGCCGCGGGCGTCGCCGATGGCCCGGTAATGGGCGAGGACGAAGTCCCCGGCGCCCATGGCGACGAGCAGGCCGACGAAAAGCGACATGGTGGCCAGCCCGGAGGCCAGGGCCTCCTCCTTTTCGGGGAACCAGTTGGCCGCCACCTTGGTGAACGAATTGAGGACGAACGGCTGGCCGATGGCGCAGCCGATCTGAAAAACGAGCAGCCAGGTGTAGTCCGGGGCGAAAATGCGCAGGAAACCGGACAGGCCGAGGATGACGACGCCGATGCCGGTGCCCCATTTCAACCCGAACTTGTCGATGCACCAGGAGGCGGGGAAGGAGACGGGAAGGTAAACGAGCATGAACACGATCGCCAGCAGGTCGATGGCATTGGTGCGGCCGTCTGTAAAAAGGGCGGCCGCGTCCTTGGCGATGGGCGCGAAGGTGATCCACTGGATCTGGGTGGCGATGGCCGGCAGCATGAACAGGGCCAACACCACCCAGCGATACGGCGAAACTGAAACGCCCGCTTCGGACTGTGGTTTGCTGTTCATTGAAAGTACCTTACCCCCGAGGCGAAGCGCTTCCGGTCCTTGTCGCCGGGGATGTTCTGCAACACGTGATCGCTAATGCGGTCGTTGTGGGCCATCTTGCCCAGGATGCTGACGTCGGGGCTGGTGCAAGCCGTTTTGCGAATTATTACGCATTCTAGTTCTCTCCGTCATTAAATCCAATCCGATTATATGCACATAAATAAAAGATAGCAAGAAACAGTTCAGGCAGATTTTCAGATGAGGCAACGGGAAAACGTAGCGACTGTCTTAAAAGTCAAGTACTTTTTGTAGATAGCAAGAGATGATTTCGCATCAGGGCATTCAGTCGGACAAGTAGTTTGCGCATCACAGCGGCAATGGCAACCTTTTTGGGTTTTCCGTTTTCGATAAG
>JAPKZL010000250.1 GCA_026393795.1 Candidatus Aminicenantes bacterium
TGGTGAGCCAGACGGTTTCGCGGACGCTTTCCACGCCCGTCCCCGCCATCAGCAACTTGTCCGGCGCGGCGCACTCGGCGACCCACTCGAACATCTGAAACTTCTCGTCGGGCGTCAGCATGACGCTCTCACCGGTGGATCCGCACACCACGTAGCCGGCCAGTCCCGTGCGGTTCCACTTCTCGACGTTGTGCCTGAGCTTGGACCTGTACAGATTCCCGTCCAGGTCGAACGGCGTCGTAATCGGCGGGTAGATACCCTCGAGCTTCAGCATCGTGTCCCCCAAAACAAAAGGCCTCCGGATACACCTTGTCTGGCGCGTCCGGAGGCGGATTCGAGACGACTACTTCACCTGCACCAAAATGATAACCAGCGTGTACAGAGCCAGCGACTCGATCAGCGCCAGGCCGAGAATCAGCTCGAAGCGAATCGCCGCCGACGCTCCCGGATTCCGCGCCATGCCTTCGCACGCCGCCGCGACGGCCTTGGCCTGCGCCAGACCGCAAACCGCCGAGGCAATCGCCATGGCGAAGCCCGAAGTGATGGCCACCCAGTTCGTGGCCCCCGGCGCGCCCTCGGCGGCGAACAGGGGTGTCGCCAGAGCCAGTAGCGCGAGCATCAAAAACATTTTGCTAGTCATTCGTGTTGCTCCTTCCTATGATCTCCGCCTCAGGAGGTGGTTCCCGTCATCCTCTTGCAGCCGGGCTCACACTCAAGCGGGATAAAGCCGGTATCAATGCTCGTGCGCCACCGCGCCACCCACGTACACGATGGTCAGCAGCGTGAATATGTAAGCCTGCAGGAACGACACGAACACGTGCAGACCCATGAAAACCACCGGAACGGCGAGCGGCGCTATCCCTAGAAACGCCAGCGTCACCTGCTCGCCCGCGTACATGTTCGCGTACAGACGGATGGTGAGCGAGAGCGGGCGCGCCAGCGTGCTGATGATTTCGATCGGAAACATCACCGGCGCCAGCCACCACACCGGACCGCTGAAGTGCGCCGTGTACCTGAGCACACCGTGTTCCCTCATGCCCGCGACGTTGAAGTAAAAGAACGCCGCCATCGCGCAGCCCAGCGGAACCGGCGGGAACATGGTCGGCGATTCGAATGTTGGAATGATGCCCAGCAGGTTCGCGAACAAGATGAAGAGAAACAGCGAGCCGAACCAGGCGACGTACTTGTGCCCGTGGTGCACGCCGACATCCTCGACCTGGCCCTTGATGAAATCGTAAATGACTTCAAACAGGTGCTGGAGCCTGCCCGGCCGGTCCACCGACAATTTCGGTCGCATCAGGGCGAACAGGACCATCATCACCAGCGCCACTACAACCTGCATGGTGACGAAGCTCGCCCAGGGCCGCTGGGGGGTTTCCGCGTGCGCTCAGACCAGCGCCAGCGCGGCCTGGCCCAAACCGGCCAGATGATCGTTAAAAAGCGCTGTCAGCCAAGGTTCATGTTCCGACATAGGGATGCTCGTAAAGGGCTTCGCGACGTCCGGCCGACGGGCCAATCCCGAAGAATTTCAATATATCACACCCGGGAATACGGGGGC
>JAPKZL010000251.1 GCA_026393795.1 Candidatus Aminicenantes bacterium
GTGCCGTTGCGGAAGCGCATGTGGCCGCTGACCAGCGCCAGGTAGGTCTTTTGCATCTCCCGCTCCTGGAAGAGCTACTGCATTTTCTCCAGCGCCTCTTCGGTCTTGGCCAGGATCAGGATGCCCGAGGTGTCCTTGTCCAGCCGGTGCACGATGCCCGGACGCTCCTGGTCGCTCATCGCGGTTATCTGCGGACAAAGGTAGCGGAAGATGTCGAGGACAGTTTCCTGCTTTTCACCGGCCCCGGGGTGGACGACGAGTCCGGCCGGCTTGTCGATGACCAGCAGCCATTCGTCTTCGAATAGTTTTGTCAAAGACCGGGAAGGGATGTAAACGGTCTCTTTCGGGGTTTCGATCTCCACCGTTATCCTGTCATCCGGGAAAACTTCGCGGTTTTTTCTGAGCAAAACAGTGCCGTTGAGGCTGACCTGCCGGTTTTTAATCAGCTTTTCGATCTGGTTGCGGGACATGGTGTCAAGGACGGCGGTCAGGAAGTGATCGATCCTTGCGCAGTGTTCCCTAACCTTGAACGTGATGTTCTTTTTCACCTTTTTTTTTGAAGCCTTTCAGCAGGATCAGGGCGGTGATGAAACCGATGAGGCAAATCAACTGCGGGACGCTCAGGCTGGCCAAGGGGTTTTCCATGCCGCCGAATACATAGCCGCGGTCGGAATCGCCGCGGAAATACTCGACCGTGAAACGGATCAGGGAATAATTCAGGATATACAGCGCGAAAATCTGCCCCTGAAAAGTTCTTTTTTTATAAGCGAAATAAAGGATCACGAAATTAGTGAAATTGAGCAAGGCCTCGAAGAGCTGGGTGGGATATAGGGGGATATGCAATGGCACCCCGGTTAAAAAATTGGCTTTGGTGCTGCTGAAAGTGACGGCCAGGGGAAAATGCCCGGCTTCGCGGCCCCAGCAGCAGCCGGCGGCGAAACAGCCCAGGCGGCCCAGGAAATGGCCCAAGGCTATAGACGGGCCGGCGATGTCGCCTAATTGACGATAGCTGAGATGGTGGCGGCGGATGAACCAGACGGCAAATACTGCGCCGAAGATCAGGCCGCCGTAAAAAGCGCCGCCCGAAGTCAATAAGTATTTGATTTCGGCCGGATATTTCAGGTAATAGTCGAAGTTGCTGACCAGCAGCCACAGCTTGGCCCCCAGCAGGCTTAAGATCAGGATATAAAAGATAAAATCAGCGAAAATATTCAAGTCAATATTTTCTTTTTTAGCTTTGCTGAAAGCCAGCAATATGGCCAGCAGCACGCCGAAAGCGAACAGAAAGCCATAACTGGCTATGGTCAGCGGGCCGAGCTTGATCAGGATTGGATGCATTTGCCCCTCCAGATGGACCAGGCCAGCAGCAGGACGCCGATGGAGATGCAACTGTCGGCGCAGTTGAATGTCGGCCAGTGCTGGGCTTTGATGTAGGCGTCGAGAAAATCGACCACGAAACCCAGGCGCAGGCGATCGCTGATATTGCCCAGCGCTCCGCCCAGAATAAATGAATAAGCGGTCAGCTCCAGGCGGTAGTGACCGGGGGTGCGCAGAAAGAAGTAAACGACGATCAGCAGGGCAATGATGGCCAAGGCGGTGATGATGATGGGAATCAGTTTGTAGTTGTGG
>JAPKZL010000252.1 GCA_026393795.1 Candidatus Aminicenantes bacterium
GAGGAGAATTTCAAGCGGGCGCAACGGATCACCCGGCTGTTCAAACAAAGTAAACTATTGGTGCTGGCCGGGACCGACGCTCCCAATCCCGGCACGGCCTACGGGGCCAGCCTGCATCAGGAATTGGAACTCCTGGTGCAAAGCGGGTTTTCTCCGGCTGAGGCTTTGAAAGCGGCGACCGCGCTGCCGGCGAAAGTCTTCGGCCTTGCCGACCGCGGCCGCATCGCCAAGGGATTGCGGGCCGACCTGCTCCTGGTCGAAGGCAACCCTCTTGTCAATATCAAAGACACGCGCCGCATCGCTGGCATCTGGAAGGAGGGAGTCGAGCTGGACCGGACCAGTTACTGCGAAAAGATTGTCCAGGAAAAAAAAGTTGTTGCCAACCAGCCCAAGCCCATGCCGCCCGCTGGCTTGGGGACAGGGTTGATCAGTGATTTTGAGGAAGGCGCCCGCAGCAGCCGTTTCGGTTCCGGCTGGCAGCCTTCGACCGATTCGATCATGGGCGGCAAGTCCACAGTCGATCTAACAATTGCGGCAGGAGGTGCGAATAACAGCCGCTATTGCCTGGCATTGGCAGGCGAAGTGGTTGCCGGTGCCGCCTTTGCCTGGAGCGGTACCATTATGTTCCCAGCTGAAAAACCGTTCGCCGCGGTCGATCTGTCGGAGAAAAAAAGCATCGCGTTTTGGGCCAAAGGCGATGGCCAAACCTATCAAATCCTGTTTTATACAAAAAAAACAGGCTTTATCCCGATTGCCAAGTCTTTCACCTGCACGGCCGAGTGGCAGCCATTCACATTCGCTTTCAGCGCTTTTTCAAATTTCGACAGCGCCCAGGTCACGGCCATTGCGTTTACCGCCGGTCCCAAACCGGGCCGTTTCAGCTTGCAGCTCGACACTATCGAACTTCAATAATTTGTTGAAAAACCGGCATCGAGATCAAGCCGGGAAGTGATTCTCAGATCCCGATCTCCCTGGTGATCGTGATGAAGCGCTTCCACTCGATCGCCGGCCAGCTTTCGGCTTTCAGCGCCCCGTTGGCGCGGCTGATCAGCGACACCTTGGCCGCCGTTTCCTCGTTCCTGGCCTCGTAGATGTCCATGAAATCGTACGGCCCCAGCAGCGCGTAATGCGCCTGCCATTTGACGTCGGGGCACAGCTTGGCCACCTGCTTCTTCCAGGCCTTGCCGATGGCTTCGCGCCGCTTCAGGTCGGCCGAAATCTCCGGGGTCATCTTGGTCATCAATATAAAAGTTCCCATCTGCCACCTCCAGATATCTAGATTGTAAAACTTTAGCAATTTTAATCAAGATATTCTCAATCTACATTTAGGGTAGGCTTACGCGCCATTTGCCAAAAGGGCAGTTCACGAACCGCCCCTACACTCCGGTTTACCGTTTTTTCTACAAAACCTGTTGATTAAAAGCTGCGGCCCATGCGCAGATAGAACTGGTACTGCCTCTCCGGCCCGAAGCCGCAGGCCGCGCCCAGGCAAAAGTCATAGGCCGCGGCACCGCCGAAGGCCAGGCGCAGCACCGCCTCGGTCCCAACGGAGTAAGCAGTGGGGAATGCGCTGGATCCACTCCCAAGGCGACCCATGTCGAAGAACGTGCTTAGATAGACCCGGTCCAAGCTGACCGCCGGGAGGACCGCCTTTTCGATCTTGAACAGGGGCAAGCGGTATTCGAGGTTGAACAGCCAACCCCGGTCGCCCCATTGGTAGCCTGCCGGGAAGCCGCGCATCAGGTGGAATGGCTGGCTGCCGCCCAGGCCTGTTTCCGCTTCGCGGCCGCCCATGTCGTAGTAATGGTTGCTTGCGTCCCAGCTCCTGGCCATGGCCAGGCGCCAGGCCAGCACCCCGGGCCGGAAGAGGGGGATATATTGGCGCAGGTCGAGCTGGGCGCTGCGGCAGGTGAATTCATTGCCCAGGCCGGCGGGATGAACGGATCCTTGCCAGGTGACCAGGACCCCGTCCGCGGGAGAAATGGAATCGTAGTAGTCGCGGGAAGAATTGAATTCCAATCCCAGGCGCAAGCCGTTGAAGCTTCCGGTATAGGTGAATGTGTTCCACCCGTCGATGTGGCTGCGCCTCTCAAGGTGCACGTCGGCATATCCATATAATTGCGAGCGCCGGCGAATGCGCAAAGGCCACAACGAGGCAAGCTTCAGTTCCTGGGTACGCAAAGAATTCCGAGAGCCGCGGTAGTAGCCGACGCTGTCTTTGTAAGCAAATGTTAGAGTTGGGAACAAGCCATCATAAACGTATTGAAATAGGAGATTGGCTCGGTGGCTGGAAAAACCGTAGTATCCTTCGCTGCTGTAGCTGTGGATGCCCAGGGCATCCTGGCCGCTGGTCAGGGCGCCCGCTTGGATTTCGTCACCGCTTGTCCGCCAGGCGGGGGACCACCACTTGGGCAGCAGATCGCGCCAGAAGCGGTAGGGGCGGGAGGAAGCCGGAATCGGCCCGGGCTTTGTGTCGCGAGCTTCCTGAGCCACGGTCAGGCCCAGCGGAGAGAATGCAAGACCGTCAAGGCCGAGCCGCGAGAGCTCGATGCCGCGGCCGCTGAAACATGTAAAAAAAACCTCACGGCCGTCGTTGGAGAAAGTGAACTGCTGCAATGCCGACAGGCGCGGGTCGACGCAGGTGCGGCCGCCGTTCCCGTCCAGGGAGATCGAGGCCAGGCGCGACGTATCCTTTTCGACCAGGATAAAGAACAGCTGCCGGTCGCCCTGCCAACGGGGCTGGCTGAGGTTGGCCCCCGGAGCGGTGATGAACAGGCTCAATTCCCCTGAGGGCGAAAAGAGCCCGATGCCCCACGGCCCGCCCTCGGGCTTGACCGCGGCGGCGAGGAGACTTTGATTTGGCGACAGGCTTATTTGCGAGAGTCCGGCAAAGCCGCAAGAAAGTGTTCTTGACGTTTGCCGGCGGGTGTCGAAGTCGGCCAGGTAGTAGCGGCCGTCGCGACGCTGGATGCAGAAGATCTCGTCGGAATTTTCTTTCTTGGCTGGCTGGGAGAGTCGCCCGCCGCGCGACAGCCTCTTCAGCCGCCCCTTTTTCATGTCGTACTCGTATAGATCGGAAAAATCGCTGAAGGCATGGAAATAGTCGACGGCGGACAGGTATATTTTATTTTCTTTTTCAGAGAAGCTCAGACCATTGACCGCATCCATGGCGAACAGAACTTTCTCGCGGCCTCCCCATAGCTCCAGGATCTCCACCGCGCCCCGGCTCCGGTAGTCGCGGTGGTAATACGCCAGCCGGTCATTTCCCAGCAGGCAGGGATACTGGTGAAGAAAGCCGCTGGCGGTCAATGGTCGGGGAGCGGGCACTGTTGTGGCCGGTGAATGATCCCGGTATTCAGTCCAGAGTTTTCCCAGCGGCCCGCCGAATGTCCTCTTGAAGTCGCGGCTGCTGCCGAACAGGATCAACTGGTCGGCCACCCGCTCCAGGTATTTCCTGAGGCTGTCGACTCCGTATTTTTCGGCCAGGAATTCCATGAAGCCGGCGCCGAAAAGGTATTTGGACGTCGCTCCCGGCCAGGCGGCGGGCATGCCCGCGATGCGGCTCCAGCTCGGGAAAAGGCCGTCGCGCCGGGCCGCGTCGAGCATCATGCGGTAGGGGGAGTGATTCAGGCGGCCGTCGCCGGTGAGGCGTGACTCGCCTTCCACCGCCAGCCCCTCGATGACCCAGGGCGGCAATTGCGTAGCCGAGTAGAGGAGCGGCAGGTTGCCGAATATGCCATGCGCGATGCGGAATAGGTCCGACCCGGCGTTCAGGGTGAATACATGGGTCAGCTCGTGGGCCAGGACCAAGTCGAGCCAGCCTCGGCTTACGGCCAGCTCGGAATCGGGCGGCGACTCGGGAAGGTCGGCCTCGACGAGGTTGAAGGGGAAATAGGTGGCGAAGCCGTTGGGCTGGTCGGTGCTGTCGGACAGGACAAGGCGCACGCGGCCCAGGGGGCGGAACCTCCAGAAGGAGGCCAGCTTTTCGTTGAGACCTTCCGCCGCCGCCAGTGCGGCCTCGGCTTCGGCAGCGCGCTCGGCGGGAAATATAATAGTGAAAGAGCCGCGGGCGACCTCGCGCCAGCGCAGGCCGGGAGGGTACTTGGCGGCTCTTAAAGTTCCCGCCGAGGGGGTGACCAGCGCCAGGCAAGCGAGCCAGAGTGCGGCGAACAGTTTCTTTTTCATGGCTTGAGGGCCGCGGCCAGCTTTTTTTCCCAGTTCCAGGCGGTGCGGATGATCTCGTCCAGGTCCTGATAGCTGGGTTTCCAGCCGAGTTCGCCGCGGATCAGGCTGGAATCGGCGATCAATGCGGCCGGGTCGCCGGGCCGGCGGCCGGTCAACTCGACCCGGAAGTCGCTGACGGTCACCCTTTTGACCGCGGCGATGACTTCCAGCACCGAATAACCGCGGCCGTAGCCGCAATTGTATATCCGGTTCTGCTTGGCGGCTTTCAAGAAATCGAGAGCCAGCATGTGGGCGCTGGCCAGGTCGTCGACATGGATGTAGTCGCGAATGGCCGTGCCGTCGGGTGTGGCATAGTCGGTCCCGAATACCTTCAGGGCCGGGAACTGCCCCAGGGCGGTCTTCAGGGCCAGGGTCAGCAGGTGGGTGGGGCGAAGGTAGTTCTGCCCCAGCCGGCCTTGCGCATCGGCGCCGACGGCGTTGAAATAACGCAACGACGCGTAGCGGAATCCGGGGTTGGCGGCCGCCGCGTCGCGCAGCATCATTTCGCTGACAAGTTTCGAGCTTCCGTAGGGGTTGATCGGCAGCAAGGCGGCTTTCTCGTTAATCGGGACCCGTTCGGGCATGCCGTACACGGCGGCGGTCGAGGAAAAAATGAAATTTTCAATCCCGTTTTCCAGGCAGCACCTGAGCAGGCGCAGGCAGTTGACGGAATTGTTCTCGTAGTATTTCAGCGGCTGGGCGACCGATTCGTCGACCACGATGAAGGCGGCAAAATGCATGACGCTTTTGATCCGCTGGCGGCGGATGACCGAACCCAGGAGCTCGGTATCGGCGATATCGGCGCGGACGAGTTCCCCGCAGAGCACGGCTTCGGCCCTTCCCGAAGAGAGATTGTCAAAAACGACCGGATAGTAACCTTTTTCGCCGAGATCGCGCACCACGTGGCTGCCGATGTAGCCGGCCCCACCCGTAACCAGGATGGGTTCCCCAGAGGCGGTTTTTTTATCGTTCATGCATGCAGTATATGAAATTGGCCGTTTTGAGTCAAGCCTAGGAAAAAATGCCTTTTTTTCGTTAAAAATTCGTTAAAAAACCGGTAAAAACAAGCCAAAAATCATTGACATCGGCGCGGATATTGATTATACTTCTACTTCATTTCCCTGGCTTGAAAATAACTGAACAAACAGGAGGATTGGATGCGTAACGCCTTAATCATGGGTGCTGCTGGAAGAGATTTCCACAATTTTAACACTTTTTTCAGAAAAAACAAAGATGTAAGGGTGAAAGCCTTCACGGCCACGCAAATTCCCGATATCGCCGGCCGCAAGTATCCGAAAGAGCTGGCCGGCGAAATGTACCCTCAGGGCATTCCCATCTACCCCGAGAGCGAACTGCTGGACCTGATTAAAAAATTGGCCATTCAGGACGTCTATTTTTCCTATAGCGACGTCCGCCACACCTATCTCATGGACAAGGCATCGGAGGTTATGGCAGCGGGAGCCAATTTCATCCTGCTCGGACCCGCTGACACCATGATCGCCAGCCGCAAACCGGTGGTTTCGGTCTGCGCCGTGCGCACGGGTTGCGGAAAAAGCCAGACCACGCGCCGGGTCAGCCAAATCCTGATCAGCATGGGCTTCAAGGTGGCCGCCATCCGCCATCCCATGCCCTACGGCGACCTGGTGAAGCAGAAGGTGCAGAAATTCGTCACCAAGGCCGATCTAAAAAAGCATAACTGCACCATCGAGGAAATGGAGGAATACGAACCCCATATCGAGAACGGGGTCATCGTCTTCGCCGGGGTCGACTACGAAGCCATCCTGCGCGAGGCCGAAAAAGTCGCCGATATCATCCTCTGGGACGGCGGCAACAACGATTTCCCGTTCTACAAATCGGACCTGGAAATCGTCGTGGCCGACCCGCACCGGGCCGGACATGAGCGTGAATACTATCCGGGCGAGGTCAATTTTCGCCGGGCCGACGTGATCGTGATCAACAAGATCGATACGGCCGACCTGGAGAACATATTGGAAGTCAGGGAGAATATCCGCGAGCTGAATCCCAAGGCCATCGTCGTTGACGCCGCCTCCCCCCTGCAGGTCAAGGACAGCGAAAAAATCCGCGGCAAGCGGGTGTTGGTCATCGAGGACGGCCCGACTCTGACCCACGGTGAGATGCAGTACGGCGCCGGAGTCATGGCCGCCGAAAAATTCGGCGCCGGCGAACTGGTCGACCCCAGGGAATATGCCGTGGGAACGATAGCCGAAACTTTCAAAAAGTATCCCGATATCGGCGTTTTGCTGCCGGCCATGGGCTATGGCGCCAAGCAGATGAAAGACCTGGAAGCGACGATCAACAAGGTCGATTGCGACCTGATCATTATCGCCACCCCGATCGACCTGGGCCGGATCGTCAAGTTCAAGAAACCGACCGTGCGCGTCGGCTATGAACTCCAGGAGATCGGCCGGCCCAACCTGGAAGAAATTTTGAAGAAGAAATTCAGGAAAAAGTAGAGATAACACTGCCGGGAAATCGGGAGTCGCGTTGACGGGAGCCGCTGTCCGGATTATATTTGTAATGGAAGAGAATGAAAAATAAACTGGCTCTGATCGCTTTCGGAGGAAATGCCATGCTCGCGGCCGGCGAAAAAGGCACGGCCAGGGAACAGTACCGCAACGCCCAAAAAGCGGCGCAGTTGATGGTGGAGATCATCCGCAAAGGCTACGAGCTGATCATCGTTCACGGCAACGGCCCCCAGGTGGGCAATATCCTCCTGCAAATGGAAGCCGCTGCCACCACCATTCCCGCGTTGCCCCTGGATGTTTGCGACGCCATGACCGAGGGCAGCATGGGCTACATGCTGGAGCGGGCCATCCTGAACGAGTTGCGCAAGCGCTCCATCGACAAGGAAGTGTCGACGGTCCTGACCCAGGTGGTGGTCGACCGCGAGGACAAGGCTTTTCAAAAGCCTACGAAACCCATCGGTCCGTTCTACAACAGTTTCCGGGCCGGGCAGTTGAAAAAGGAAAACAAGTGGCAGATGGTCGAGGACGCGGGCCGCGGTTTCCGGCGCGTCGTACCCTCGCCCCTGCCCATCGATATCATCCCCAAGCGCGCTATCCGGGCCATGGTGGAAAAGGGTATCATCGTCATTGCCGCCGGCGGCGGCGGCATCCCGGTTTTTATCAATTCTTCCGGGCTGATCGAGGGAGTCGAGGCGGTCATCGATAAGGACCATGCGTCGGCGCTGATCGCCCGGGAAGCCAAGGCCGACCTGTTCATCATCCTCACCGGCGTCGACCGGGTGGTGGAAAATTTCGGCCGTCCCGACGCCAAGCCGATCGCCAGCATGGACGTGGAAAAAGCCCAGGAAATGCTCGCTCAGGGGCAGTTCCCGCCGGGATCCATGGGACCGAAAATAAAAGCGGCCATTGACTATATCCGCGGCGGCGGCGAGGAAGTGCTGATCACATCGGCCGAAAAACTGAAAGCCGCCCTGGCCGACCGTTCGGGAACGAAAATCGTCAGGGGGAGCCAGGTCGCTGGCCAAGTCGAAAATTTGTTCAGGGAGATGCACTAGCGTGGATAAGCAACTAGAAAACAGTCTGGATATCGGCAATGAAGATGTCGATTTCATCAAATCGGTTCTCAAGGGGAAATCCCAGCCGCTGGAGTTCGCCGACATCGTCTATCAGCTGGCCCTTTTCAAAACCCGGGACAACCGCAAGAGCAAGGTCAAGGTCTATAATCCCGACTGCGAATACGTTGCCGGCGATCTGATTTACAAGGAGTATCCGGGCCAGTTGCCGATCGGCAACAAAAAATATACGTCGGCGGAAGAGGGAATCATCCTCAAGGTCGAAGAGGTGCGCAGCCGCCCGGGCCGGGACGAGATCCGCCTCAGCTATGACGGGACGTCGGAATTCCGCAAGTACACCGAATACCTTAAGAAGCAGAAGATCGAGCTGCTGCTGCCGCACAAGGGGCAAAAAAACGGCAGGGAGTGCGAATATCTCACCATCGACCATGACCCGCGCCGCACCCAGTCGCCGCTGATCGAGCGCGATTTCGTCATATTGCGCAAGAAGCTGACCACGGTACTGAACAAGGAAAATTCCATCGCCTTCATCAACGACAAGATGATGCTGAAGGAAAACCTGAAGGAACTGGCGCCGGAAATATTCGTTGCCATCACGGATTTTCTGAAGACCCGGCAGGCTTCGGAAAGCACCGAGTTTTTCGTCGAGAATTTCGTCAAGGTGGCGCCGACCGATCCCGCCTTCGCGGCAACGTGCTTCGCCCTGAACTACATCATGACCACCCAGTACAAGATCGACCTGCAGCAAACCAGCGCGCGCGGCTGGGGGAAATGGCACCTGCTTTCCGTGCTCTATCATCTCAAGAAGAACGCCCTGATCGGCGAGACGAATCCCTTTTTGAGCCGCCTCAGTTTTGAGAACAAGAAGAACCTGCTGCAGCGCAGGAAAAAACTCGAGGAATCGATCTTCAGCGAGGGCGAAACCAGGTATTTCCTCACCCAGAGGGAGATCGCGTCCGGGGCGGTCCGCCTAAAAAACTACCTGTACCGTTTCGGTTCGGACATCGAGATCGAGGCCCTGGATACCTTCACCCACAAGAAGCACACGCTGTATTACTACCAGGATGAGAACCTGCTGCTGGGATTTGAGCGGATTTTCGAGAGCTACAAGGCGTTGCAGGGGACGACCATGGTCTTTGAGCAGCCGGCGGCGGATGAGTTTCAATTTACCATAAAAACCACCAAGAAAGGCGTCATCACCGACAAGATCGTCTACGACGCCGGCAAGAAACTGTTCCAGGTGAGCAGTGACAAGATCGCCTCGCTGGTTTGCGTCAACAAGTCCATTTTCCTGGAAGCCGAGATTTTTCACATCCTGGCCGAGCGCATGGAGGAATTCCGCAAGATCGAAACCTACAACAAATTGTTCCATAAAATATTCCTGGAATTCGGCGGCCGGGAAAAAAATTACGAAATCCATATCCTGCGGCTTTACCATATTCTGGACCTGATCGCCCCGGTGGACCTCA
>JAPKZL010000253.1 GCA_026393795.1 Candidatus Aminicenantes bacterium
TCCGCTATCGCCTGGAATCGGCCGTCGGCAGCGACGGCAAATTGCGAGGCAGCGTCGAGGTAACGGCCGAAGGGCAGTCCGACTCAGGGCTGCGCCGCGCCTTCACCCGCTTCCCGGTCGCCCAGTGGCCGACCGAACTTAAAAGAGAGTTTTTCCGCATGCATCCCGGCGCGAAGATCACTGACCTTGTTTTCACCGATCCCTATGACATTTCCAAACCCATGCGCGTCTTTTTCCGGGTCGAGATCCCCGGTTATCTGAAAAAAGGGAAGTCAATGGCCTATGTCAAGCCGCTGGCTGCCTCCCTGCCTTTCCAAGGCGTCCTGGCCTTCCTGCGCCTCGATACCAGCCTGGCCGAACGAAAATATCCCTTCCGGCTGCGCAGCTCGCAGCAGGTCGAGGTCAGCGAGACCATGGGCCTGCCCTCCGGCTGGCGGCTGCTCCAACCGCTCTCCCTGCAGAAGGTCAACGGCAGCGGGGCCGATTTCAGCGGCACATTCAAGGTCGAAGGCGGCCTCGTGCTCAGGGCTCAACTTCTCCTGAAAAAAAGGATCTGCCAGCCCGAGGATTGGCAGAGCGTCAGGGGCGGCATTCTGGAATTCAAGAAGATCATGGAAACGCCCTGGTTCTTTTCCCGCGGAGGTGCCAAGTGAAGCGTCTATATATATCTATAATCATTATATTATCCGCCGCCGTCTCCGGCTTCGCTTTGCCGGCGACCGACGCCCGTTTTCTGAACATGGAGATCAGCTATCGCCTGGACAATGACGGTTCCTGGGTCATGGAGTACCAGCACCAGGTCCGTCTGGACACCTATCTTGCCGTCAACCGCCTCCTGGGCGAGACCTTCATCGTTTACAATCCTGCTTTCCAGAAACTGGAAATCCTGAAAGCCGAGACCACCATGGCCGACGGCCGCAAGGTGGCCGCGCCGGAGAATGCTTTCAACGAGGTCCTGCCCTTCGCCGCCCATGGCTTCGCCGATTTCTCGGCCTTGCGCGAGATGGTGGTCACCCATACCGGGCTCGAGCGCGGGGCCGTTATCGACCTGCGCTACCGTATTCATACCCGGCCCGGTTTTTTCCCCTGTTTTTCCGGTCGCGAGGCCCTGGTGCGCGACTTTCCGGTGGAAAAGTACAAGCTGGAGATCGTGATCCCGGAAAATCGGCAGCTGCGCTTCAAGTTCTGCGGGATCGAGGATGAAGTCCACGTCGAGACGATCAGCGAAGGAGCTGAGAAAAAAACCATTTTTCGTTTTTCCGGTTTGAAGCCCGCCGCCCACGAGCCCCTGGCCTCGCCCCTGGCTGTGCCCCTCATCGTCTTTGCGGTTGCCGACGGCTGGGAATCGGCCCTGGCCCTGCGGGACGATCCCTCTGTGCTGCCGGCATCGCTGGCGGAGAAGGTCGAAAAGCTGATGGCCCAATATCCCGCCCGGCCCGACCTGCTTGCCGCTCTGCAGAAGGCTGTCGCCGTCGAGGTTCAGGATTGCGGCCTGGGCTGCGAAGCGACCGGCTGGCAGCCGCGCCCGCTCGAGCGCGTGTTCGCCAGCAACTACGCGACCCGCCTGGAAAAAGCCCTGCTGCTGCGGGCGCTGCTCAAGCAAGCCGGTTTCGTTGCCGAGCTTCTCGGCGTTGCCGCCAGCATTTCTTTCGCCGTCGATGTGGCCGCGCCGCTGCAAATAGGAGAATACTGGCTCAAGGTCAGCGATGGCCCCCACGTTTTCCATGTCGATCCCTGGCGGGAGCAGAACGAGTTCTTTCCCTACCGCTGCCAGGGGTTTGACGCCTGGAACTTCGAACTCCAGGCGCCGGAAAAACTGCCGGCGTCCGGCTCGGAGGCCAACGGCATCGATATCACCGGCACGGTCCAACTCGATGCCGCGGCCGCAGCGGGGACGCTGACAATGGCCGTGCGCGGCGTTTTCCACCGTTACGCCGACGCCGTGGAGAACAGCGGCAAGTTCATCGAGGGCTTGCTGAAAAAAATATTCCCGGTGCAGAAGGTCGAGATCAAGAAGCTGCTGCAGCTGACGCGGCACGAGCTACGCGTCGAGGTATCCTTCAGCGGTCCATGGCTGAAGGATGCCGGCGCTAATTTATTTACCGTGGACGGCTGCCGTTTGCCCGGCCTTTCCGAGAACATGGCCAGCCTGGAAAGGCGCGAATCGCCGCTGGCGCTCGAGGCGCCGTTCAAGGTCAACCTGGACCTCGACCTGCAACCGGCCGCTAACCTGACCCTGGAGTATGGAATCCCCGATGCACAGTTGAAAAACGAGGCGGGTCTTTTCACCCGCAGCCTGGTTAGCGAGAAAAACGGCCATATCCGCTTTTCCGAGACCTGCGCCATCGAAAAAAATCCCGTGCCGCCCGAACTGTACCCGCAGCTGCGCGACTTGCTCAAGGCCTACTTCATTCCCGATTTCTGGATGGTCTTGAAAAAAAGCAAATAAACTTATTCTTTTCGCTGATGTTTGCTAAAAACAGAATCAGTCCGGATCTTTCGTTGATTGGTGATTGGTATATTAAGGAGGTAAACTGATGAAAAAGAGTGGACCCACAAACCCGTCAATTCCGATAACGGTTTATCTGTTTTTAATTATCGTTTTTTCTTCGGCTTCCGTTCTTGCCGAGCGGACCACTGAAAAACCGGTGCTGCACGGCAATCACTGGCTGGCCATAACCGGCAAGCCCCTGGCCGCCACCGCCGGCGCCCGCATCTTCATGCAGGGCGGCAATGCCGTCGACGCTTCCTGCGCCATGCTGGCGGCGACCTGCACCATGTTCGATGTTCTCAGCTGGGGCGGCGAGACCCAGGCCTTGATCTACAATCCGCACACAAAAAAAGTAGTGGCCATCAACGGACTCGGCGTGGCCCCCAGCGGCGCCACAGCCGAATTTTTCAAAAATAAGGGTTACCATTATCCTCCGGCTTATGGGCCGCTGGCCGCGGTGACCCCGGGTACGCCGGGCGGGCTGATCCTGATGCTGGCCGAATTCGGCAAACTGAGCCTGAAGGATGTGCTGGCGCCGGCGATGGAGATGGCCGAAGGCTATGCCATCGAAAGGGAAACGGCCGACAGCATCGAGCGCGAGAAAGAGCTGATCAAAGACTGGCCTTATTCCCGGAAGATCCTGCTGGTGCACCCGGGCGAATCCCGGGAAGCCCCTTATCCCGGGGAGATTTTCCGGCAGCCGGAGCTGCTGCAAACCCTGAAAAAGCTGGTCGCGGCCGAGCAGCAGGCGCTTAAAAATGGCCAAGATCGCAAAAAGGCCATCTATGCCGCCTACGGTCGTTTCTACCAGGGAGATATCGCCGCCGAGTTCGTCCGCGGCTGTAGGGAACAGGGCGGCCTGATCAGCGGCGAAGATTTGGCCGCATGGAAACCTCTGATAGAAGAACCGGTGATGACCACCTACAAGGGCATTGAAGTCTACAAACTTTCTTGCTGGGTGCAGGGGCCGGTCATGCTGCAGGCGTTGAACATGCTGGAAAACCTCGACTTGAAAGCCATGGGGCTGAACAGCGCGCGCTACATCCACGCCGTCTACCAGGTCATGAACCTGGCTTTTGCCGACCGCGACTTCTATTACGGCGACCCCTATGTCCCGCCGCAAGAACCGCTCCAGGGCTTATTGTCCAAGGAATATGCCCGCGAGCGGCTCAAGTCGATCGACTGGGACAGGAACAATCCGCTGTGCGGGCCCGGCGATCCTTATCCTTTTGAAGGCAAGAAGAACCCCTGGCTGAATCTTCTTTCGGCCAAGGATTGCCGGGCGACGGTCAGGGAATCTTCGCCAGCGGAGATGGAAAAAAAACAAGCGAGTTTTTCCGTCGGCACGACCTCGATCCAGGCCTGCGACCGCGAGGGCTGGGTGGTGTCGGTCACGCCCAGCGGCGGCTGGATCCCGGCTTGCATCGCCGGCCGCACCGGCATCGGCATGAGCCAGCGGGCGCAGAGCTTCGTGCTCGATGAAAAAGAAAACCCTTTCAACGTCATCGCCCCGGGCAAGCGGCCGCGGGCCACCCTGACCCCCGGACTGGCCTTGAAGGATGGCAAGCCCTTCCTCTCCTTCGCCGTCCAGGGCGGCGACACCCAGGACCAGAACCTGCTGCAGTTCTTCCTGAACGTGGTCGAATTCGGCATGAACGTGCAGGAGGCGTGCGAGGCGCCGAACTTCACCAGTTACCAGATGAAGAGCTCCTTCGAAAACCACGACCGCCTGCCTGGAAAACTGACGCTCAACGCGCAGACCCCTGTTTGGGTGAGATCGGCCCTGGGCAAAATGGGCTACGCCATCGACCTGCTCAAATACACCTCGGGCCCGATCAACGCCATGTTTTTCGACTGGGCCCACGGCTCCTTCTGGGGCGGTTCGAGCAACTACGGCGAGGATTACGGCATCGCCTGGTGAGCCTGGAAAACCATTGGGGTCAAGTCTGCCATTATTGCAATAGCTGTGATCGGACAAAACCTCGGACAGGTTTATTCGGATTAATCAAATCATAAAATTGCATAATAAATAAAAAATATTGCAGCAATATACCATTTGTGGTATATTATTGCCATGAAATGGAGCGAATTGTTGAAAATGGTCGGTCGTGAACCATTTTTCCATTCGAGCCTCCTCAAGAGCGGTCCGGTCAGCAAAGTGGATCTGGGGAAGCAGCTTTCGCGATGGGTCAAATCGGGTTCGCTGGTCCAGATTCGTCGCGGCTTGTATGCGTTTTCAAATGAATACGGACAGACTCGTCCCCATCCTTTTGCCCTGGCTAATCAAATTAAAAAAGCATCTTATGTCAGTCTCCAATCGGCCCTGGCTTATTATCAGCTGATTCCGGAATATGTAGCCCAGGTTACCTCCATTACCACGGGGCGCCCGGGAACCGTTTCCAATCCTTTGGGAGACTACATTTTCAAACATGTTAAAAAGGCGTTCTTTTTTGGATTTCAAACCATGGAGATGGTCAAGGGGCAAACAGCCTTTATTGCCAGACCGGAAAAAGCATTGCTGGACCTGGTTTATTTGACGGCAAAGATCGATTTGCCGGAATATTTGCAGGAATTGCGGCTGCAAAATATCGCTATCCTGAAAGGGGA